>NZ_DATLXO010000143.1:0-10675 GCF_035575815.1 Iamia sp. | reverse complement strand
CAGAGGCGCCCGGCCACCCTCCTTGTCGACGGCCCGGTGGACCCAGCGGCCCTCCACCGTGTCGGCGTTGTCGGCGAAGCGCGACTGCACCCACTCGAGGAAGAACAGCCGAGGGCAGTAGCAGAACTCGTTGAGCATCCGAGCCGGCACCAGCTCCGGCACATCGGGACTCGCGGTGGTGTCGGATGCGCTCACGCTGATCAGTTCTTTGGGCGGAACAGGCCGAGGCCGTAGTGGCAGAGCCCTCCGAGAGCGAGAGGGCCCTTCAGCGGCTGGTCGAGGTGGACCTCCAGCCACACCGCCTCCCGTGCGTCGCGCATGCGCTGTTTCAACCGATGGCGCCGGTACCGCTGCGCGGCACCTGGTCGTTCGTCGTCCCCGAGCCCGCGGAGGTCGATTAGGCGAGCAGCGAAGCCTCGGTGCTTCAGCTCTCGATCGATCTGATCGATGAGGAAACCCTTGTAGTAGCTGCCGAACCGCTCTCCGATGCGCTGGCCCTTGCGCTGGTGGTGGGGCGGGATGAAGGGAGTGCACGAGACCCAGTGGCTACTGCTCCTCACCAGGCCAGGCGCAAGCTCGTCGATCTTGCCGAGCTGCGTCAGCAGCACGCGCGTGGGGAGCAGACCTCGCACGACCGGCCGACCAGCGGTGTCCACCTCGACGTGGTCCTTGGACCCTGGCGCCTTCTTGGACAGCCGCAACTCGGTGACCTGGCCCAAGGCCGCTGACGTCGCAGGATCGAAACCCTCCTTCGCCCACACCACCACTTGTTGAACCTGCTTGGCCCCGGGATCGCGGGGCAACGGCCAGACGTGGGCGTGCCGATGTTGATCGGTCCGGCGTTCCGAGCTATCCGCCGGATGCCCCGTCAGGACCGGGGGGGCGGGGCTACCGGTCAACCTGGTGTAGCCCTTCTCCGCGGCGGCGAAGAAGAGGTCGGCGACGGCGACCGCGAGTGTGGACGACGGCGGTGGCCTTCCCGTGGCGGAGAAGACCGCCGCGTTGATCTCGGGAGACGGGGTATCGGACGCCGGAGACAGACCCGAGCTCGGACGCTCCTCGACCGGGCTCTGGTAGGGGATCTGGACCATGCCGGGCGGCTGGCGCAGCCTTTGCTTGCGCATGCGGTCGGTCGTAATGGTCAACGCATTGATGTCGAGTGGCCGAACTGGCGCGGCCACCTGCATGTCTCCCGTCTCCGTCGGAGCGAGGGTGCGGCCGCCATCGACCGGCGCCGTCATCGTCGTCGATGCGGTGCAGACGCTGTCCGCGCGTCCGAGGAACGGGAGTCCTTCCACCAACGAGGCGAGGACGGCTGACGGACCGGGCAGCAGATCTGCCTCAGGCCATGAGAGGGTCAACGGCGCCTCTGGATGGACTGCGACGAAGGCATCGAGGACCTTGTCGATCGACGGCTTCATCGGGCCGGAGAGGTAAGCAGCGTCCGGGTAGTAGTGGCGAGTGGCCGACCCGGTCCACGGCGGGAGGTGGTAGACGGGCGGCGCCGAGATGGCATCGAGAGCAGCGACCACGTCGTCGTCGTCGAGCTCGGGCATCCGTTCCTTCCACACGGCGTAGAGCGCGCGGGCGAGGCGCCATGGCGAGGGAGGCCACTCGATCGCACCCTCGTTGACGTGCCGGTCCCACGGAGTGGCGTGGTAGCGGCCGAGAGGGAAGGTGATCTCAACCGTGATCGTCACGGCTTCGACCTTCCGCTGCTCCACCGGACCGTCAGCGGGACACCGGGTCCGATGAGCTCGCCGCTCGCCTCGATGCCCTCCCGGATCCGAGCCGTGAGCGTGTCGGCCTCGGGCAGGTCGACGTCGGCCCCTTCGATGACCGTCAGGTCGCACGCGGTCCGAAGCCGTAGGCCCCCGTCGAGGAGGGTGCGGACCTCCCAGAGGGCGACGGACTCGAGGAGATCACGACCAGCCGCCGGGAGGCCGAAGGAGTCGAGCAGGGCGAGGTCGAGCACGAAGGTGGCGATGATCTCCTTCGCCGTGTACTCAGATCGGGAGAACGGCACGCTGCCGTAGCCCTCCTTGGTGCCTCCGTCGGACCTGTCGTTGATGGAGTGGCGGACTTGGTCGCGCTTGACCCCTCCTGACACGGCATCGTGGATGCCGTGCGCCTCGATGGAGGCGGTCAGGGCCCGGGTGACCTTCGGTTGTCCCGGCCACTTGCTGTCGGCGAAGAACACGCCGTGGATCAGGCAGAAGGGGTCGAGCGCGAAGACGGCTCTGGCGATGGTGCGCGGGGCAAGTGGTGTGTCGTCCCTCAGCTCCAGACGAGACTTGATCTCGTCCACCATTGACGTGCCATCGGCGGTCATCGCGCTCTTCACGAAGGCGGAGGCGAGGCGGTGCGACTCCGTGCGCGACGAGGTCAGGTAGCGGCCGTCGTTCTCGGCGACGACCTTGACCCACGGAAGTCCGTCGACGACCGCATTGGGCGCCTGTTCTGCGAGGTCCCAGGCCGTCCCTTCGAGCCGGTTGGCCATGGACTGGTTGGACTCGACCAGGAGGCAGCGTTCCGTCCCCCCGTCGGGGTTGGGACGATCGAAGACGGCGGCCCCGAGGTCGGGGAAGCCTGTGGGCTGGAAGCGACTGCCTGCGATGGGCTCGAGTGGGACCTTGATGATGCGGCGGGCCGGGCTCATTGGGCGACTCCTTGGTCGATGCGGAGATGGGTGGTGGCCAGGTCGGCCAGGTCGCGGAGGTTGGTGGGGACGAGGAGAGCAGCCAGGGTCGAGGTGTTGCTTGACGGGCGCCGGGCTCCGGCCTCTGCGACCGCCTGTGGATCGAACGCTGGCTCGAGCCCTGCAGCGGCGTAGCCGGAGCTGACCTCACGGGCCAGACCGAGAAGCTGGCTCGCGTTGGCCTGTCGCAGGCGGCCGGGCCAGCTTGGACGGACGACAGGGGTGAGGACCCGACGGGATGGTGCGGGGGCCTCGTCGGTGGCCTCCGGCAAGGGCCGCGTGCGCCGAGGGCGGAGCGGGGCCTGACCGAACCACGGGGCAAGAAGGCGCCAGAGGGGAGCGGGGGTGGCGTACTTGGAAAGGGCAGGCTCAGCGAGGGCTGGTGGCACGTTCATAGGGGCGAGGAGCAGAAGCGCCTCGAGCCAAGTGGACAGTCGCTTTGCGTCGAGCTGCTCGCCGGCAAAGCGTTCGACGACGTTGCGCGAGGCGCGCGGATCGCGGGCGCCTGCCGTGTTGGCGGGATGAACCGGGAACTGCGGTCGCACTCCCTTGAAGGGCGGGCCCTCGGTGTCCGGAGCGGCGGGCCCGGAGCGGGCCCGGAGCACGAGGACGTCGGCCAGCACATCGATGACTGGCCGGCTGCCGAGTCCGGGCACCACGGCGCCCTTCATTCGGAAGGCGTCGATCCGGCCGAACCGGTTGACGGTGATGGGACGCAGGAACTCGCGCAACGAGCGTTCGGGCTGACGGTGCCCGCCCGGCCGATCCCACCGATCGTGCCCCGAAGCGAGGAGTAGCGCGATCTGGAACTCGGGGTCAGTCACCGTTGAGAAGTGGTTCGTCCAGGCGGTGGTCAGGCCCGGCACTGGGTCGATGCCGGTGGTGTCGCGAAAGCGGGTCGAACGACTCACGGCTCGTTCGGCCGCAGCAACTGCAAGGAGCAGTGCCAGCAACCGGTCGATCGTTGATCTCTCGGACGCGTGGAACAAAGCCCGGTTGACCTGGTTGCGGGCAGACCTGATCGCGGCGGGGACCTTCGCGTCGCCGCCCCGGTTCAGGCGAGAGATCCAGCCGTCGAGCTCGGCCGTCAGCCGGACGGCCTGATCCGAGCTCTTCCCGACCACGACCGATCCGACAGGGATGGCGGCCGGGGACTGGCCGTTGCGCTCGAGAAAGGCGTACCGCTCGAAGGCGGCGATCCCTCGGTCGATCCCGAGCGTGCGGACGGCCCTCAGGAAGTCCGTGCCGTCACGTGCTTGGCGGTCCCCCCACGTCGCTCGGCCTTCGCTCAGCACCGACAGGAGCTCGGCCGCTGACCAGGGGCGCCGCCAAACCGGCATCCACATCTCGCCCTTAGCTGGCTCTCCCCCGGTCGCCGACGCGTATCCCGCCGCGGCGGGGGCGACGGTGAACGGCGCCGAAGCCTGCGCTCGTTGCGAGCCGAGGCGACGCGTGGCGGTGGCCCCGAAGCCCATCGCCCCTTCGAGCGAGAGGACGTAGATCCACGGGTTGACCCTCTCCGGGGCGGAACCCGACCGTCCGAGGTTGGCACCGCCGACTCCCTGGTAGTCGTACTGGCCGGGCGTCGACCTCACGCCGGGCACCTCGGTCCCGAGTAGGAGCTCATCCAACCATTGGTCGGGGTGGTCGGACTTACCCGGATCGAGGATCCGCTGCAGGTGCTCCATGTAGTTGATCACCAGATCGAGGCGTCCGATGTTCCCGCCGGTGCCGAAGATGGGTGGGTACGCGATGCCGTCCGCAGTCAGGGCGACAGCGGCGTCGAGGAAGGGCACAGCCTCGTCGGGCAGCGCGTTCCGGAGCTGCAGGACCATGGTGACCTTGTCCTTCTCGACGTTCGCCACCTGCCAGATCCGTGTGGCGACCACCTGACGGGCTGCGGCGACGACCCGCTGGAATGACGCGAGGCGCTCGGCCTTTGATCCCTCCACCCACGCGAGCTGCTCGGAGGCCCGACCGGCGGTGCCCGGTCGGAAGCCACCTTGGTCCGATCCGTTCCACGGAGCCACCAGCGGTGTGGGTCGGTACCGGTCCAGCAAGAAGGACCGGAGATCGTCGAGGGAGAGCGCCGTCGAGAGGCTGAAGGACTGCCCTGTCCACCAGCTACGGATCGTGGGGTCGGCCTGCTCATTGATGATCCGGAACAGCCCGAGCGCGGCGAGATAGGAGGAGAGCGGTCGGGTCCGGAGCCCGGGTAGATCGAGACCGAGTGGCGACGGGGGCTGGAGATCGGACGGAATGAAGTCGGTCATGGCGTGTCCCTGTAGCTGGCACTCACTCGCCAGTCCGCCACGCGCACCAGGGCTTCGAGGTGGGCGAGGCGGAAGACTCCGAGATCGGGTCGGTCACGGAGGGACGTGGACATCTCGACCCATGAGCCCTTGGTCGCACCCAGCTCCATGACCTCGAGGTCCATCGTGCAGTCGGGGACGACGACCCCTCCGTACTCACCACCACGGAGCAAATCCCCGTCGTGGACCCCGAGCGCGGCGCGGCCGCCAGCGACCGACGGCTCTTCGCCGGGGAAGGAGCGGATCGACATGCGGACCCGGCCGTGGTGGGCGGCGACCAGGTAGACGGTGAGGTCCCGGTCGACGTCGTCGGCCAAGACGATGCCAGCATCGCCGAGGAGCGCGAGGGCGGAGGCTAGCTCATGACGAAACGCCCGCCGGCTGTGGTGGGCCTTGCCGTTGCCCCCCGACTTCGCCCACGGCCCGGGACCGTCCGGTTCCGCGCCCGAGGCCGCAGTCCGGGCGAGCGTGGCCTGGAAGACGTCGTGCGCTTTGCCCAGGTCGTGCCATCGACCGGCGGCCACGGCGCTGGCGGTGAGGTCCTCGCTCAGGTCCATCGAGCCGAGACTCGTGATGAGTTCTTGGACATCGCTGCCGACGTCGGTCAGGTGCCGGTCGAGTGTGATCCATTGCTGGTAGTCAACGCTGGCGGGATCGCTGCCCAGGGTCTCGTCGACCGGAGCCAGTTGAGGCTCCTTTCCGTGGGTGACGGACTCGACCGTCGAGGTGATGGCTAGGTCCCATCCCCGGTCGGACGCGTAGCCGCCTTCTGATCGGTCGGCGATGTAGATGTGGCCCGGTCGAACGGCATCGGCGCTAGCCCGGACCCACTGGTGTTGCCGGCGCCGGCCGGCTTGGAGGTCACCGTCGAGGTAGTCGAGCCTGATGAGCCGTCGTCGCTTCTTGAGCCACGTGCGCAGCTCACCCACCGGCACGGGGCACAACTCCTCGCGCTTCGGCGTCGAGGAATCGACGGGCTGGTCCTTGTCGTCGAGCTCCCGCCAGCAGACCCGCGCATCCAGGTCTTCGCCATCGCGAAGATAGGGAACGATGTCGAGATCGTCCCCGCCGAGGTCGGGAGCCGTGTCGAACAGGCGGATCAGATCGGCGCGACGCAAGACCTGGAAGTGCTCCGGAGCTGGTTCGTCGGCGCCGACATCGGCCAGCTCCTTCGTCGTGATGGTGGTGCCCGTGAGCTGATCCAACGCGTGGGTGGCGGTTTCGATCGCGGTCTCGTCGTAGGGCAGGGCGGACAAGGATGGATCCCAATACACGCACGGGATCTGATCGGCGGGCGCGTCGAGTCGGACCTCGCCGGCGCGGTTGCACCGCCCGGCCCGCTGGACGATTGACGACCAGGGGGCCACCTCAGTGAACAAGTTGGCCGAGGAAAGGTCGACGCCCGCTTCGACGACCTGGGTCGAGACGACGATCGAGCCGTCGGGGCCGGGAACTGCGAGCGCCCGGTCGAGCGCTGCCCTTCGGTCGTCGGGCCGGAACCGCGAGTGGATCAGGTGAGCGTCGGTGACGCCGGCCTTGATCACGGCGGTGTGGAGCGTTCTGGCCGTCTCAACGGTGTTGACCACGATCAGCGTGCGGGTGCCGGGTCGATGATGCGAGACGATGGCGGCGGCGCGGAGCCGGGCCAGCTCCTTCTTGTCGATTTTCTCGTCGCGTTCAGGGACCCAGCGTTCGAAGCGCCGGGGTGCGTTGAGCCGTCGAAGCAGCGCGGGAGGTTCGTCGCCGGGGGATAGGCGCAGCGGTGAGGCCACGGTCGGGGCGTCGACCGTGGCCAGGCGATCAGCGTGCAGCGTGGCTGACATCCAGGTGCTGGCGGTGGGGAGGGCGGTGCCCATTGACGTCCGGAAGGCCTGGAGCTGACGCGAGGTCACCGCTCCGGGACCCATGAGCTGGACCTCGTCGAGGATCCAGTGGGCATCGTTGTTGAGGAGGCCGAAGGTGACCGGCCACGTGAAGCGGCTCGATCCGTAGGCTCGGTTGAGCGCTCCGGAGAGGCCCATGTCGAGAGTGCAGACGACAATGGCGTCCTGCTCAGGGTGGAGCCGCCACTCGTCGCTGGTCGGCTCGCCACCCATGAGAGTGGCGAGGATGACCTCGTCGGAGAGGCCCAGCTTGGAGAGACAACCGCGGATCACGTCCCGTGTTTGCTCCACCAGGGTGCGCATGGGCAGGCTGAAAACGAGCTTCCGAGGCGTCGCGTGGCGAACTGCCGGAGAAGCATGGCGACGCCGATAGACCCAGGCGAGCACCACGGCCAGCGTCTTGCCGCAGCCGGTGGGGATCTCCACGGTTTCGGGCAGGCCCTCGTCAGCGAGTTGCTGCTGCCAGCGGTACGGCGCCGGATGTCCGGTCGCTCGCGAGAAGAGTTCGTCGAACGATGTCGTCGTCATCTCGTCCCGTCTCCCTGCGCCGAACAGCGGCGGCGTCCTCGCCCTGGTCGCACATCCTCATCCTGACGAGGGGGTGTGACACTGAGTGCGCCCGGAGGGACTGTAGCCACGACAGGTACTGTCGATTCCGGCTGCTCGACCGGCCCGCACCACGGGCACGTGGGCCAGTTCGGTGATCCAGGGTCGTCTTGGGCGGGGCAGGCCGCCTGATGGGTGGGATGCTGATGGCGCATGGGTTCCTCGGGTGTGCTGTCGGCACGGCGACGAGGAACATCCCGTAGGCTCATGGCTGGTAAGTCAGTGCCTCGGTGCTGCCCCCCGGCTCGGTCCCCTCGATGAAAGGGGGCCGAGCCGTTTTCGCGTTGTGCAGGTGATGCTGGACCGTACGGTGAGATCGAGGCGTCTGTCAATCAGAGTCTTCCACGGAGCCCTCGTATCTTCCTGCAACTCGTTTTCGGACGACTTGTCGTCCCGGGATGATCGGGGCCGCCCGGCACCTAGAGGCTTCCGCGGAGCCCCGTGTCATCCTGACCGCAATGGAGCCCTCCGCAAGGAGGGGGTGGTGCCGAGCGACCCTCTGCGGTTCTAGCAGCGAGCAACACCGAGACAGCAGACCGACGCCCATCCTGTAGGACTCGGGGAGTCATCCCGGCCAGACTGGCGGGGTGGCGATGGGGCCGAAGCGGGGCCTGGGGCAGCTCTCGATGGGGCGGCGCGCCCGACGACCCGGCATCCTCACTGTCACACCCCCCGGGTACGGTTGTTCTCATGACGACGGACCTATCACTCGGGGCGGCGCAGGAGGCGGACGTGGCGCGGCGCGCCTTCGACGACGAGCTGGCCGGTGTGGCCGGGGTGCGCAACGCCGCTGACGCCCGGTTGGTGGATCTGGTGGTGCGGGCCCTGGCCGAGGGCCTGTGGCAGGGGCACCGGATCCACACCCCGGTGCAGTGGCTGATGTGGCGGGCCGGGGTTTCGCGCTCGGTGGCGAGGCGGGTGGTGGCCTTGGCGCGGCGGGCCCCGGTGCTGCCGGTCACGATGACCATGTTCACCGGCGGGCGGTTGTCCTTCGATCAGGCCGCCACCGTGGCCCGCTACACCCCATCGGAGTACGAGGCGTCGGTGGCCGAGATGGCCCAGTTCGCCACCGTGGCCCAGATCGCCACCGCAACGCGGAGCTACGGCTTCGACACCGAGGCCCGGCCTGCGGATGCGCCGGAGCCGTCCCCTGAGGAGCCGGTCCTTCCACCCCCTGAACCCGAGGTCGACCGGGAGGTCGCCTTCGGCACTGAGGACTCGGGGCTGTGGTGGGCCCGGATGCGCCTCCCCGCCGATGAGGGCCTGGCCATGGAAGGGGCGCTGAGAGCGGCGCGGGAACGGCTCCACTCCGAGGCTCGTGCTGCGGCCAAGGCCGCCGCCCGGGCCGAGGGCCGGTCGACGAAGGACCTCGACGTGCGACCCCCGTCGTGGGCTGACGCGGCGGTGGGGGTGGCTCACTCGATCCTCGCCGGCGGAGCGGGTGGTGCGGAGATGGCGGCCCGGTCCCGGGTGCTGTTGCACCTCGAGACCCCCGAGGGTGATAGGGGTCAGGGGAGGTGGATGGGGTCGCTGCACCTGGGTGGTGTGCTGCCCGATGAGCTGCGCCGGTACCTGTCCTGCGACGGCGACGCCCAGATCGTCTGGCACACCAACGGGGCCCCGGTGAACGTGGGTCGCGCCCATCGCATCGTGCCCCGGCGCATCCGCCGGTTGATCGAGCACCGCGACCGCGGCTGCCGGGTCCCGGGCTGTGATCAGACCTACTGGTTGCAGATCCACCACATCGTCCACTGGGAGGACGACGGTGAGACCATCACCGCCAACCTCATCTGCCTCTGCTCAGCCCATCACCGGATGCACCACCAGGGACTGTTGGGCATCGTTGGCCACGCCGATGACCCGGAGGGGGTCACCTTCACCGACCGGTACGGCAACCACCTCAACGGCGCCACCCGGGCCCGACCCCCCAAGGCCACCGACATGCCCCAGGTCGGCGCCTACAAGTGCCCCACCGGCGAACGCCTCGACCGCTCCGCCGTCCACTTCAACCGCACCCGGGCCCCCGCCGACGACGCCGCAGCCGACGGGGGGCCCACCTCCGAGGGCGGTCCACCCGGCCGCCGCCGCCACGCCCACTGTCGCACCACCGGCCGGACCGACGCCGCGACCCCCGACGGATCACGCGCCCCGCCGGCCCCCTGACCTCGAACGATCGAGCGAGCTCCGCGAGCACCAGCCGCACCGCCATATCGGCCACCGCTTTGGTCACCGGTCGACCTCGGCGAGGGCCGCTTCGAGCTCGGCGTCACGTTGGGTCTGCATGCGGGCTGGACGCGACGCCGCCAAGTCCTCGAGGGCGCCTTGGCGGCCCACGTCGCGGAGCTCGCCGACTGTTGCCCGGTCGACCCCACCGCGCTCGGCCGGCTCGCCCACGGTGATCTCACCGGCGACCCGATCGGTGGATCGAGGTTCAACGATCGGCCGGCAACAAGATGAAGTGGCCGCCTTGGAGGGGGGTCATGGCTCGAAAGCAGCGCTCATCGAGGGTGAGGATCCATCGACCGACCATGACCCGATGCCGACGGACCGGGGCCAAGGCTGCTCCTCCTCGTCACCCGCGAGGGCCCGGATGCCGTCGCGCAGGAGCTCCGACTGGCTCTTGCCGGTCGCGTTCCGCAGGCGACGGAGCCGAGCGAGATCGGAGTCGTCGAGGTAGACCGATGTCTTGTTCACCCTACGTAGGGTAACGGGGGGGCGGGCAGCTCGACCAGGGAATGGGTCGGGGCGCCGTCCTGGTGCCTGCCGGCCGGTTTCCATCGGCGGCCCGGCCCGTCGGCGGGACGGTGGTCAGTCCTCGGCGCCGAGCCAGCCTTCACTGCGCTCGAGCAGCCACCGGCTGACCTCCATCGCCCGGTCGAGCTCGTTGCAGAGCAGCTCGTGCTCGCCGACGAAGACCTCCGACAGCGAGACCTCGACCCGTCCGACGATGCCGATGCTGCGATCCGCGGCGTCGGTGACCGACGCGAAGGAATCGATCGCCGAGACCTCGAGCGGGAGCTCGGTGCCGCCCACCCCGGCCAGCTCGGTGGCCAGCACCAGGAGGTCGGGGGAGTGGGCGAGCGGGGGCAGCGACCACGTGAAGTGCACCGGGAACTGGTGGAGGTCGGGCGGGTCGGCCCCCTCGTCGAGCTCCATCACCAGGTCCTCGAACGACA
>NZ_DATLXO010000142.1:0-30817 GCF_035575815.1 Iamia sp. | reverse complement strand
GACGCCGATCATCGCCTCGACCCGCCCGGCGGTGACCACGGGGATCGAGAAGAGCTGTTCGGCGAGGCGGACCACCGAGTTGGGTCGGCCCTCGTCGAGCAGGGCGTTGCGGAGCTGGTGTTGCAGCTCGACGAGACGGACGGTCCGCTCCTCGGAGTCTCGTGCCTGCCTTTGGACGCCGCGGAGGAAGAAGGCGATCCAGGGCATGAGGTCGCCTTGCTGGCTGGTGACGAGGAGGTGGTCGTAGTACTCGCCGCGGTGCTGCTCGAAGTAGGCGGACAGGTACAGCAGCGGCTGGGGGAGCGCATCCCGCAACACCAACATCAGCGGGATCATGAGGCGCCCGATCCGGCCGTTGCCGTCGAGGAACGGGTGGATCGCCTCGAACTGGTAGTGCGCGACGGCGAGCTGCACCAGCAGGGGGAGGTCCCGCTCGTGCAGGAACTTCTCGAGATCACCGAGGGCGCGTTGCATGTCATCCGGCGGCGGGGGCACGAACACGGCGTCATCGAGCGTGGCGCCGCCGATCCAGACCGGGCTCGTGCGCAGCTCGCCCGGTCGCCGATGCTGGCCGCGGACCCCTTGGAGCAGGCGCTCGTGCATCTCGCGGAAGAGGCGGATCGAGATGGGGAAGCCACCGCGGACGCGGGCGAGGCCGTGTTCCATCGCCACGACGTAGTTGTTGACCTCCTCGGCATCGTCGGCGGCCTCACGCGACGGGACCTGCCCGGCCTCGAACAGCAACAGCTGGCCGACGTCGGTCTTCGTGCCCTCGATCCGTGAGCTGAGCACCGCCTCCAAGCGGAGGTGCGGTCCGATGAGCAGGTGCGGGTTGGGGATGAGGCGACCGACGCCGCCGAGGCGGTGCACCGCGCCGGTCGCCTCGTCGAGCAGCTTCACCACCTCGTCGGACAGGGAGAACTGTCGCGGCATCTCGGCAGGGACGAACGCCCAGAACCCCTCCGGTGTCCTGCGGACCCGACCTCGCTCGGTCGAGGTGAACGCCTCGGGTCGCATCGTGCTCCTTGTTGAACGTCGCCTTCCGACGGTCCACTGTAACTATAGCGATCCGTCCATTGCTTTAGTTGGCGGTCGGGGAGTGCAAGCAGACTTCAGCTCGGGAACGAGGCCACCAGAGGCTTCTTCGCGACCCGCCGCGGACGCGATGGGTCGCGCCCCGTCCCCTTGGGGATCCGCCATCCAGGACGCGCTGATCTCTCACGGACCTCCCCGGTGCCCCCTCCACCAGTCGAACTGGCGATGCTGGTGACGTCGGCGGCGTCGGCGTTCGTCACCGACTGCCGAGCCGAGCTCGCGAAGAGCGCCTCGGGGGTGCTGCGGCCGACCCAGCGTCGGTCCACATGAGCCCTCCGGCGTTCCGCCGTCGAGGGTGATGTAGTGAACCCAGCCGAGGGTGGCGAGCTCGAGGTCGGCGACGTTGCGCCAGGGTCCTTCTCGATGGACGAGCTCGGTCTTGTAGAGGCCGATGGTCGACTCGGCCAGTGCGTTGATGCTCCTAATAGATCGTCAAGTCCGATCTACGCGGCCTTGAGGGTGGCGGCGGGTGAGCTGGTGGCTGGGAGGAGCCCGTAGAGCTCTCGGAGGAGGTAGCGCTTGAGGCAGCGGATGATGAACTTCTTGGACTTGCCCTCGGCGGTGCGTCGTTCGACGTAGGCGATGGTGGGCGGGTGCCAGCGCATGCGGACGATCACGGTCCGGTAGAGCGCGGCGTTGGCCTGGCGGTTCCCGCCCCTGTTGAGCCGGTAGGTGCCGTCGGTGCGACCGGACCCGGTGGGGATCGGGCAGACGCCGCAGAGCTTGGCGAAGGCGGCCTCGTTGCGCACCCGGTTCGTGTTGTCGCCGGCGGTGATGAGCATCTGGGCGGCGACGTCGACCCCGACGCCGAAGGCGTCGAGCATGGCCGGCGCGGCCTGGGTGGTGAGGGCCTTGAGATGGCTGGTGTGGACCTTGATCTCCTCGTGGAGGTCCAGCCATCGACGGGCCAGGGAGCCGAGCGTGTGGGCCATCGCGACCTCCGGGTCGGCGATGGTCCCGGTGCCGTCGAGGGCGGCGCAGGCCAAGACGAGCTTGTGATCAGTGAGCGGCTCGATCCCAGAGCGGAGTCCGTCGGACGCGGTGACCAGCACAGCCTTGAGGGTGACCATCACCGTCGACCGGGCCTTCACTGCGGCGTCTCGTGCGATCTTGACCAGGCGAATCGCCTCGATCTGACCGTCGGCGAGCTTCGGGGTGACGGTCCCTTCTCCCGATAGGGCGGTGCGGGCGGCGTGTTCGGCGTCGATAGCGTCGCTCTTGCCCGACATCCGCCGGGCCCCGGCCCGGGGTGGCCGTGACACCTCGACCGGGGGGTGGCCGTGGCGGCGCAGGAACCGGGCCAGGCCGATCCCGTAGGACCCGCAGCCCTCGACCGCGTAGACCTGCACGGTGCCCAGGGCTTGCGCCCAGGCGACCAGCGCGGCGTAGCCGTCGTTGGTGGCGGGGATCGTGATCTCGTCGAGGCGGCCGCCGAGGCCGTCGAGAGCGACGGCGACGTGGGTCTGCTTGTGGGTGTCGACACCGACGATGACATCGGTGCGTGCGAGCGCGAGGCTGGCCATGGCTGTTGTTCCCTTTCAGCGGGGTCGATGGTCGAGCCCGCCGGCCGGGTCGGGAAGGACAGGACTGCGATGGGACCTGGTGGATCAGGCTCCTATGAGGTCACTGCCCGCCCGGCTGGCGGGACCCATTCCACCGCCGGCCCGGGCGACCGACACGTCAACGCCAGGACACGAAGTCGGTCATAACAAGGGTCAGGCCGCCCGGGACAACGGCGATCGAGATCCTCCCAGGCTCGGGCGAACCTCGACATCACGATCCTCGCAGTCGTAGCTGTCGCCGACGGTGCCGATGGAGGCGACGGCGCCCGTCCGCTCCTGGCCGTGGCGACGAGGTGGGCCACTAAGGCATCCGCATCGGCCCCGGCGACGCGGTCGAGCTCGTTGGCAAGGACCGGATCGGCGGTCGGAGGGAGCGACTCGAGCACCCCGGGCACGAACGCCGGCCCCGACGGGCCGAACAGGGGAGCCAGGAGGGCCAGGTCCTCGGGCGCACTGCGGCGCACCACTCCGGGGCGAGGCCAGCCCGTAGCCCAAGGCGTCGAAGAGCACCTCGGTCACGGAGAGGACCGGTGCGGCGACGACCTTGGCCCTGGCGCCCACCGACCCATTGCTCGCGCCTGAGGACAGAGAGGCGCTGCCGTCTCAGCGCAAGGCGGCGACGGCCACGGCTGCGACGGCGCCGATGGCGGCGTCGACCCGGGGCTGGTGGGGGTCGGCGCGGGCCGCCTCGCTGAGCACCGCCACCGCGATGGGGGCCTCGTTGCGGTGGTGGACCACCCCCACCTCGTGCCGGAGCGGGCCCAACGTCCCCGTCTTCCCCGCCACCCGGACGCCGCCGTAGGGGAACCCGGACGACAGGCGGTGTGGCCAGATCTGCTGGAACAGCACCGACCGCATGAACGCGCCCTGCTCCGCCGAGGAGGCCCGATCCGCCCAGACCGCCGCCAACAGGGCGGTCATGTCCCGGGCGGTCGTCGAGCTGGCGAGCAGGGGATCGAAGGCACGGGAGTGGGTGAGGTGGTCGTTGTCCCGCAACAGCTCCATCGCCGTGGCAACGTCGCCGGCGCCGGTGTCGTCGGTGAGGATCCGGTACACGTCGCGCGTCCCGCCGTCGATCCGCGTCGAGGTGAGGCCCAGGGCAGCGACCGTCTCGCGGACGCCCGCCAGGCCGACGGCGTCGAGGACGGCGTCGCCGGCGGCGTTGTCGGACACCGCGATCATCGAGCGGGCCAGGTCTCGCCACGACGCCGTCACCGGATCGACCATGGCCGAGATGCCGGTCGCCCCCGGCGTGCGGTCCTCCGGTGCCAGCGTCACGGTCGCCGTCGGATCGAGTCGGCGCTCGTCGACGGCCCGGGCGAACGCCACCAGCAGGGGCAGCTTGTAGACCGACGCCATCACCACCGGGCGGTCGGCATCCACCCGCACCTCCTCACCCCCCTCGGCCAGGCCTCGGGCGTGGAGGCACCCGCGCACGCCGGCCGAGGCGAACCGCTCCTGCACCTCGGTCGCGACCCGTGCCGCCGTCGACGGTGTCACCGGGGGGCCGCCGACCGCAGGTGGCGCTCGACCCGGGCGGCGGCGACGCCGGCCACCTCGTCATCGGGTCGGTGGACGACGCGGAGGCGCAACGGCAGGGGGTCCACCCCCAGCGCGACCCGGGCGACGCCGGGTGCGCCGGCCCCGGGGTCGGCGGTCAGGGCGCAGGCCCGGCCGGCGGCCACCAGGGCGAGCGCGGCCCGGTCGTCGGCGACTGTGAGGGTGCCGTGGTTGACGCCGTGCTGGAGCAGCGTGTCGGCGAGGAGGTCGCGAGCGGCGGGTGCGTCGTGGCGGGAGGTCACCGCCACGGGGCGGGTCACGAGGCGGCGGAGGGGCCCATCGGCCGAGCCATCGCCGGACACCAGGAGCCAGGTCGGGTACAGGATGACGTCGCCCCCGACGAGGTCGCCGACGACCGTCGGGTGCTCGATGACGCCGACGTCGAGCCGATGCCGCTCGACCTCCTCGACGATGGCGGTCGACGACGCCGTGTGGAGGTGGACCTCGGCGTCGGGTTCGGCCACGTCGGGGCCGGCGAGCCCAGCGGCCACCCGGACGGGGACGTCCGGCACGACACCGACCCGCACCCCTGACCGGGCCGCGGCCAGCCCGGCGGCGGCGGAGCGGAGCTCGTCCTCCGCGACGAGGAGGGCGCGGACGAGCGGGAGCAGCGACGCCCCGGCGGGGGTGAGGGAGACGCCGCCCGAGCCCCGTCGGAGGAGGGTCATCCCGAGCGACTCCTCGAACCGCTTGAGGCCCTGCGACAGCGGCGGCTGGGTGATGCCCAGGCGGGCGGCGGCGCGGCCGAAGCGGCCCTCCTCGTGGACGGTGAGGAAGAACCGGGCGCCCCGCAGCAGGTTCATCTCGACACGCTGACCAGGGACGATTCGTGAAGCGACATGGCCGGGTGAGCATAGGCTATTTGACTTCGGACGGGCCCCCTGGTGGTCTCGGGCGATGCCCCCGCACCGCCCGCACCGGTCCCGGTCCGCGCTCGTCGCCGCCGCCCTCCTCCTCGTCACCGCCGCCTGCACCGACGACGGCGGGGAGGGCGCCGAGCCGGACCCGTCGGACCCCGCCGCCACCGCGGAGGCCTTCGCGTCTGCCCTGGCCTCGGGTGACGTCGCCGGCATCGCCTTCGTGGCGCCGACGACGGCGGACGGGGTGGAGGAGGAGCTCGAGACCATCACGACCGACCTCGGCCCGCTCCGGCCCGAGGCCGACGTCACCGCGATGGACGACCCCGAGGGGGATCGCAGCCGCGCCACCCTGACCCTGACGTGGGACCTCGGCGCAGGCGTCGAGCCGTGGACCTATGGCGTCGACCTCCGCCTGCAATGGGCGGAGGACGAGTGGGCCGTGGACTGGGACCCGTCGGTGGTCGAACCGAGCCTGGCCGAGGGCGAGCGCCTGGCCATCACCCACGTCACCCCCGCCCGCGGCGACATCCTGGGCGCCGGCGGCGCAGCCATCGTGACGACGCGCCCCGTGCTGCGGATCGGGATCGACCGCGGCTCGGTCGATCCCGCGACCGCGTCGACCTCCGCCGTGGCCGTGGCCCAGCTCCTCGGGCTCGACGACCCGGAGGCCTACCGCACCCAGGTCGAAGCCGCCGGTCCCCTCGCCTTCGTCGAGGCGATCGTCGTGCGGACCGATGGCTCGTTCCCGCTGGACGAGGACGCCCTCACCGCCATCCCGGGCGCGGTTGCGCTGCCGGACGAGCGTCCGCTCGCCCCCACCACCACGTTCGCCCGCCCTCTCCTGGGCACCGTGGGGCCCGCCACCGCCGAGCTCATCGAGGAGTCGGGGGACACGCTGCGCCCGGGCGACACGACCGGCCTGTCCGGGCTCCAGCTCGCCCACGAGGAGCAGCTCCGGGGCCGCCCCGGCATCGAGGTCGTGGCCCGTGAGGCGAGCGGCGCCGGGCGGGTCCTGGTGGCCCGCGATCCCGTCGACGGTACCCCGGTGATCACGACGCTCGACATCGGCGCCCAGACGGTCGCCGAGGACGTCCTGGCCGGCGTCGGCCCGGCCAGCGCCCTCGTGGCCATCCGTCCGTCGACGGGCGAGGTGCTAGCCGCCGCCAGCGGCCCGGGCGGGGGCGGCTACTCGACCGCCACCCTGGGCCAGTACGCACCGGGTTCGACGTTCAAGGTGGTGACAGCGCTCGCCCTCCTGCGCTCCGGGGTCGCACCCGACACCGAGCTGGTGTGCCCGGCGACGATCGACGTCGGCGGTCGCTCGTTCAAGAACTACGACGACTACCCGTCGGGCCGCACCGGCCCGATCAGCCTGCAAGGAGCCATCGCCAGCTCGTGCAACACCGCCCTCATCGGCGAGAGCGATCGTGTCTCCCAAGCCGACCTGGCGGCCGCCGCACGCGCCCTGGGCCTGGGAGCGGAGCCGGCGCTCGGCGTGCCGTCCTTCCCGGGATCGGTCCCGGACGAGGCCGAACCAGTGGAGCACGCCGCCTCGATGATCGGCCAGGGGCGCCTCCTGGCCTCACCGCTGGCGATGGCGACCGTCGCCGCGACCGTCGCCCACGGCGCCCCGGTGACGCCCACGCTGGTCGGCGGCCAGGACGTCGATGCCGGTGCGCCGGACCAGCCGCTCACGACCGAGGAGGCCGACACCCTCCGCGGCATGATGCGGGCCGTGGTCACCGAGGGCAGCGCCTCCTTCCTGGCCGACGTGCCCGGCGAGGAGGTGGGCGCCAAGACCGGCACCGCCGAGTACGGCGCCGAGCGGCCGCCCCGCACCCACGCCTGGATGATCGCCGTGCAGGGCGACCTGGCGGTGAGCGTGTTCGTCGAAGACGGCCCCGGCGGCGCGTCCACGGCCGGACCGCTCCTCGAGGCGTTCCTGCGCGGCCTTCCTCCGGGGTGAGAGCGGGACCGCATCGAACCCGGACCCGACCCGGAGGTCGGGTCCCGGCGCCGGCTGGGATGACGAGGAGGTCAGGCGCGGCTAACCGACACGGACTCGCGGTCGGTGAACGCCTCATCGACCGCCCTGGGGTCAGGACGGCGGCGATGCCGTCGCCACACTGGCAGCGAGGGCGACGTGACGGGAACCTGGACACTGACTCCTCGACGTCGACGTTTGACCTGGCCACGTGGGGTCACCGCGACGTCATCGTCGTCAGCTGCCTGGCGCACCAGCATCGGGTGAGGTCATGGTGGCGTCATCCACCCGGGTGAGGTGAGGTCGTCGGTGCGCGCGGCTGCTCGGTCGAGGTGTTCGTCGAGGCGGTCGGCGACCTCGGCGTCGGTGAGCGGAAGGGCGTAGGCGTACTCGCGCAGGGTCGTGGACGCGTCGCCGTGGCCGAGGCGGGCCTGGGCTTGGAGGATCTCGCCACGGGAGACGAGGAAGGTGGCGACGTAGTGGCGGAGGCGGTGCAGCGAGGCTCCGGGGACACCGGCGGTGTCGCGGAGGTGAGCGAAGCGGTGCCCGAGCGAGGTGGACATCATCGGCGTGGCGTGGTCCGCGTCCGCGCTGAACAGCCACGGCCCGAACCTGACACCGGTGCTTTGGCGGGTACGCCAGTCCGCTTCGAGGGTGTGCCAGAGGCGGGCGGTGGACGAGCCGAGGGTGAGGCTTCGCTCGCGGCCGGACTTGGGAGTGGTGACCACGTCGGCGGAGAACGCCCGGCGGATGTGCAGGACGCGCCCGTCGAGGTCGTCGAAGTGCAAGGCGGCGAGCTCGCCCCGGCGGGCGCCGGAGTCAGCGGCAAGGCGCACCAGGAGCAGGTTCTGCTCGGCATGGTGCCGCCGGCGTCGGGTCGCGGTGGTGCCGGTGTCGTTGGCGACGGCCTCCAGCACCGCGGCCTCGGCGGCGGCGAGAAGTCCGGCGACCTGATCGTCGGTGAGAGGGCGTCGCGGTTCAACACGGCCGGGGCCGCGCATGGAGCGGATCGGATGGGTGTCGATGATCCGCTCGTCATAGGCCCAGCCGACCGCAGCGCGAAGCACCCGGAACCGCCCGCCGACCACGCTGTGGGTCGCGCCCTCGGCCTGCCAGCGGGCGAAGGTCTGCCGCAGCTCGTTCGGGGTAAGGCCGATCACTCGTCGGCGGGCGAGACGGGTGTCGCCGCGCAGGTAGCGGACGTTGGACTCGTAGCCGACCCGGGTCGACGGCTTCCACGGGTGGTCGGCCTCCAGCCACACGTCGAGGAGCTCGCCGACGGTCAGCAGCGGCGAGGGCCGGGTCCGGTCAGCATCACGTGCTGCTATAGCCGCCTCTCGACAGGCGTCGGCCTCCGCGGCGGTGCCGTGGACGGTGACCGACCGCTGCCGGGTGCGCCCGGTGGCCGGGTCGGTGCCCACGGCGATGCGGACCTCCCACACCCCCGGGCGTCGTTCTCGCATCGTCCCTGAACCCCAATCGGCAGCCATGAGCCCTGAATGTAGGGACAGATGTAGGGACGCCCGTTCCGGTCAGCCGACACCCCACGGCCGGCGCACCACTCCGACCAGGGACGATGTTCAGCGCGCTCGGAGGGACTCGAACCCCCAACCTTCTGATCCGTAGTCAGATGCTCTATCCAATTGAGCTACGAGCGCAGGAAGATCCCGAACCCTACCGGACCCTCGGTGATCCGCTCCACCCTGATCGGCGGACCATCAGTCCCAGGGGTCGTCCCAGTCCGAGGGGCCGCCGAGGCGGGAGCGGATCGCCGACCGCGCGGCCACGAAGCCCACCGCCACGAGGCCGAAGAACCCCACCAGGCCGAGCACCATCGGCACGGTGAGCCCCGAGGACCGCTCACCGCTTCTCACCACCAGGCCGAGCAGGGGGACCCCCGCGAAGGTCACCAGCAGCACGACCGCCGCCCACTGCGCTCGCGTCATCGACGCCGGCGAGGTGTCCTCGTCTTCATCCACGACGTCGAGGGTAGGGCGGTGCGGGGCCCGACCCTCGACGGCCCACGACTCACTGGAGCCGGGCGAAGGCGTCCCGGGCCTGGCGGAGGTCCCGCCGGCGCTGCTCGAAGGTGGCCCCGACGGCAACGAGCACCACCCCGGCCACGGCGAAGACCAGGTAGCGGGGCAGGTCGGCGGCGACAGGCGCCAGGTGACGCAGGGCGATGGCCCCCACCGCGGCGCCCCCGAGGGCCAGCGGGGCCTGGGCCCGACCGGCGGCTCCCCACACCGTCACGGCCACACCGGCGACGACCACGGCAACGGTGCGACCCAGGTCGTCGAGGCTCAGGGCCAGCAGCGTGCTCGGACCCAGGGCGACGGCCAGGCCGGGACCCAAGCGGAGCCACGACCCGTCGACCGTCTCGTCCCACCGCACGTAGGCACCGACCACCAGCAGGCCTGCCGCGAAGGGCAGCGTGTAGGCCTCGGGCACGACGATCCCACCGGCGCCGAGGCGCAGCCAGACGAGCAGCACCGACGCGCCGACGGCCCCGATCCAGGCGAGGCGCCGGGAGGGGCGCAGGGCCGAGAGCCCGGCGGCCGCACCGGCTAGGGCCACCACCACGCTGGCCCCGTCGAGCGACGGCGCCGCGACCAGGGCGGTCAGCAGCCCGAGACAGGCCAGCAGATCGGCGACCCCGACCGCCTCGGTCGCCCGCGGCCGGAGCCGTTCGACCACCGGCCCGACGCCGGCGACCAGCGCCGCGGCGATCGCCAGGCTCACGGCCACGGCCCCTCGCCCGTGGCCGAGGACGACCACATCGAGCACCACGGTCGCCAGCAGTGCGGCCAGGGCCCCACCCGTCCAGCCGGCGGCGACCGCCTCATGTCGAACCAGGGCGGCGGCGGCCACGGCCATCCCGGCCGCCACCACCACGGCCGTCACGGCCAGGACGAGAGCGGTCGAGGCGACGGACACGACGACCACCAGAGCGGCCAGGCCGACGAGCAGCGCTCGCAGCCAGGGGTCGCGGTCACCGCGTCGCACCGCGAGCGCCGCACCGGCCACGACCAGCGGCAACAGCCCGGTGACGGCGACCCCGACGGTGAGGTCGAGCGCCACCGGCGCGCCGACGGCCACCGCCCCGGTGGCGACAGCCAGGACGGGGACCGCCCACCGACGGCGCCCGGCCCACCCGACGAGACCCACGGCGAGGAGGGCGCCGAGGTGGGCCAGGGTCAGGCCGTCGGCCAGGAGGGAACGCTCCACGTCGGTGCCGAATCGGTCGACGAGCGGGGTGCCGGCGTCGCCGTCGGCCCCCGAACCGGTCGACCCGAGCAGGGCCAGGGCGGTGGCGACCACCTGCACCCCGGCGTACGCGCTGGCCGCCGCCGCAACAGCGACGCCGTTGCCCGTCACCGCGGCCCACGGCCGAGCCGGGTCGCGATGGGCCACGCCCAGCCCCACGAGTGCGACCAACCCACCGCTCGCCGCCATCACGGCCAGCCAGGCCTCGATCGAGCTCACCGCAGTGGTGGCCCCGAGCCCGGCGGCCGCCACCACGGCGCCGACCGCGGCGGTCAGCACCAGGCTCTGCGTGGGCCGTGTCCACCCGGCGACGAGGACCGCCACCACGGCCACCGCGGCCAGGGCCACCAGCAGGGCCATCGATCCCGCCGGTCCCTGCGACCCATCAGCACCCAGCCCGGCCGCCGTGGTGATCAGCCCGTCCACCCCGGCGCCGAGGGCGAGGAGCCCAGCGATGGCCCAGCTGAGCACCGCGCCGACGCGGGTGACGGCCCGCGCCAACGTGCACCGCCCGAGATGGCGGTCGACGGTCACGGCCAGCAGGGCCTGGGCCGTGGCCACCGCGGCCAGGAGCAGGACCGAGGGTGACGAGGCGACGAGGATCGGTCCCGGGAGGAAGGCCAGCCCGGCACCGGCGGCGGTGAGGCTGCGGAGCCGCATGCTGCGCCCGACGAGCACCGCCGCCCCGGCGAGCACACCGACGCCGACACCGGTGACCACCCGACCCGACGCGGCACCGTCGAGGGCCACCCGGGCCACGTGCACGTCGGCCAGGCCCAGTGCGACCCCCACCGCACCGAGGGACTCAGCGGTGGCGAGGAGACCGCGGCGCCGACAGGCCACGGCGCCACCGACCACGACGCCGGTGAGCACCACGAGGAGCGCGCCCTGGGCCGTGGCCGCCAAGCGGTCCCAGGAGACGGCGGTGAACACGGCGACGGCGGCGACCAGGCTGAGCGCACCGAGCGCCACCAGCACCTCGGGCGCACTCCACCCCGGGCGGGGGGCCGGCTCCGCCCCCATCGGTGGAGGGCCCGTCGACCCCGCCGAGGGATCGACGGGCGTCGGACCGCCGGGCGCCGCTCCCGGCGCCCACGTCGGATCGGGGGCCGCTTCGCCGGGCTGGACCAACGGGGGGAGGGCCAGGGGAGCCCCGGACGCCGCCGCGGAGAGGACCGGCTCTGCGAGGCGCGGCACCTTGGGACCGGGCGGGTGCACCATCGCGTCGCTCACACCCAGCGAGGCGAAGGATGCAGGCGGGGCGGGGACCGCGGCGGGCTCCAGTAACGTCCGGACGACGGCGTTGCGCTCCCCGCACAGATCGTGGAGCTGGTGGTCGAGCGCCCAGAGACGTCCGCCCTCAGGCGAGCGGAAGTCGACCCCGCAGGTGTCGCACCGGGGCTGCGACAAACGGAGGTGGCAGATCGGACACGTCGTTGCGGAGGGGGCCGGGAACGAGAGGGTGCGGGGCATGGCCCCACCCTCCGCCCCGCGCCCGACGCGTGCAATGCGGGACGGCCCCCATCAACCCCTGGGGGTCGACCGGAGCGACCCGTTGGTGCGCTCAGGGTGCACGCTCGCCCGCCACGATCTCATGCGAGGTCAGACGGAGCTGAGCTCGGGAGCAGAGACCTCGTCGCGGCCGGGCCCGGCGGGCGTGACCTCGGACCGGGCCGCGTCGCGTGCCTCGGTCTCGGCCCAGCGGGCGGCCAGCCGCCGGCCCGCCCGACCGACGCGGTCGATCCGCTTCAGGAGGCGAGTCCGGGCCGTCTCGGCCTCGGGCGTCAGCCCCTCGAGGGCCGGCACGTCCCAGTGGCGCAGCACGACCGGCAGGAGGATCTGCTCGTGGTGGACCTGCAGGTCGTAGATGCCGGCCTTGGCGATGGCCATGGCGTGGGCCTCGAAGTCGACGATGCCGGTGCCCGGCATCTCGAAGTCGGTCACCTGACGCTCGATGGCCAGCACGGCGGCCGACGGGTCCCGCTCGATCGACGCCGTGACCAAGTCGCGGTAGAGGAGGTAGTGCAGGTTCTCATCCGCGCCGACGCGGGCCATGACGTCGTAGCCGGCCTTGTCGTCGAGCATCTTGCCGGTGGCCCGGTGGGCGATGCGGGTGGCGAGCTCCTGCAGGGCGACGTAGACGAGGCCGTCGAGCGCCGTCGGCGGCTGGGGCACGATGCCGTGGGACACCTGGTGCATGCGGGCCCGCTCGAGGGCGACGGGGTCGACCATGCCGGTGACGGTGAGGTAGTCGCGGATGACGATGGAGTGCCGACCCTCCTCGGCGGTCCAGCGCCGGGCCCACTCACCCCACACCTCGGTGGAGCCGAACATCTTGTCGATGGTCGAGAAGTAGTACGGCAGGTTGTCCTCGGTGAGCAGGTTGACGAAGAGCGAGCTGCGCACGGCGTCGGGAACCGGGTGGCGCAAGGCGTCCCACTCGCGGGATGCAGTGCCGGCATCGCCGCGCTCCCACGGCACCAGCTCATGGGGGAACCACTCCTTGGTGGTGGAGAGGTGCCGGTCGACGAGCCGCCCGAGGATGGGGGTCAGATCCGCGATCAGAGCTTGGTCCTGCTGCATGGGCCCACCCTACCTACCGGTAGGTAGGGTGTCGACCGCCCGGCGATCGGACATGGGTCACACGCCGATCCGTCGACAATCGCCGGCGGCGACCAGATGGTCAGGCTGTCCGAACCCGAAAAGCGGGAGAGGCGACGCCCGCAGGCGCCGCCTCTCCGACGATCAGCCGAGCTCAGGGGCTCGGTGGCTCAGTGACTCAGGCGCCGCGGCATGCCCACGGGCCCCAGGTGTCGCCGGCATCGGCGAAGATCCTACGGGCGACCTTGGCGTTGACGTACGGATCCGTGATCTGCTCCCAGCTGTAGCCCATGCGCTCGACCATGGGCTTGTGGACCGTGTTGATCTGGAACAGGCCCCAGTTGCCGCCGCCCGGGCTCACGGCCTCGGGGTTCAGGCTGGACTCGCAGTCGGCCACGCGGGTGGCTTTGTCGTGCTGCGACGACGGGAAGTTCTGGCGGATCGCATCCTTCGAGAGGTCCTCGGGGGTGCAGGCGGACGCGCCGACCGCCAGACCGACGATGCAGAGGACGGGGAGGAGGATTCGCTTCACGGATGACTTCCTTGATCGATGGTCCCGCCTCCCGTCGGGCCCCTAGAGGCAGGGACAGGAGAGGCGCCCGGGGAGCGACGTTGCTCTGGGGGAGGGCACCCCGTTCGCGGCTGAGGCGACAAGATATGACGAAGCGGTTACGAAACGCAAGATCTCGTGACGTGATCACCGTCACACCATCGTCAAACAGGGACCTGACCATCGCCCACGGGCCGGGACGAGCCCGGTTCGATCAACCGCTGCGGGCCTGTCTCACCACCGATCGTGAGCGGGCGTTCCACGCCTCGCCGTCGGATGCGGATCAACCGGACCCGTCATGGTCGTCAACCGGTGGAGGATGTTTGGACGCCGCTGGAACTGCCCCGGGCGCCCCCAACGACGGGGCCCAATGCCCCCGAGGTTCAGGTTTGCCCGGAGGCACCCCAGGCCAAGACCGCTGCGGGAGTGGCACTGGCCTGGGGCTGTCCGGCGGAGAGGGTGGGATTTGAACCCACGGACGGTGTGACCCGTCACCTCCTTAGCAGGGAGGCCCGATCGGCCTGACTCCGGCACCTCTCCTCGGTCGCCGATGGTACAGGTCCGACGGCCGGGGCCGACTGCGATCACGATCCACCGATCGCGACCGCTCCCCACCCCGCGCCCAAGGCGCGCCCAGGGCCAGCCCAGGGGGCGAGGCCCCGAGTGAGCCTCGATCGGCCCACGACCACGGCGATCGCCATCGGTCGCCAGAACCCGCGCCGCCGCTGCCGCCGGGTGGCTGAGTAGGGCGGTGCTGTCCGAGGTTTGCTCAGTGGGCGGGGTGGCCGAGGGCGGCGAGCACCGCAGCCCACTCGGTGACGACGAGGAGATGACCAACCCCGGAGGTGACGTGCGTTGTCGAGTCGACCAGAGCCTCGGCCCACCAATCTCCGTGGCTCGGGCGCACGAAGTCGTCCTCGCTGTAGAAGAGGTGCACCGGCGTCCCGACCGAGGCCGGGTCGAAGCCCCACTCGGCGATCTGGTCGGCCACCACGTCAGCTGCGGTGCCGTCGGCGCCGGGCCGGAACGCCTCGGTCAGCATGGTCACGACCCGGTCCCGCACGGGCCGGTCCGTGAGGAGCTCCTCGTCACCCGGCCCGGCGACGAAGCCGAGGCCGTCGGCAGGGTCGCCGCCGACGGCCTGCTCGAGGATCTCGGCCAGCCGGGCCGTGGCCGTGACCGGATCGGCGCGCAGCGGCTCGAGCATGGCCTGCTGCTCCTCGGGGATCCACGACAGGTCGTCAGGGGCCGGGGTGCCGATCACCGCCAGGGCCCGCACCCGCTCCGGGTGCCGGGCGGCGACTCCGACCGCGACCCGGCCTCCGGCGGACCAGCCCGCCAGCGCAGCCCCGTCCACGCCCAGGTGGTCGAGGGCGGCGACCACGTCATCGGCCTGACCTGCGATGGTCGGCACCGCTCCGTCGCCCAGGGCGGTCGAGGCTCCGTACCCGGGCCGGTCGAGCGTCACCAAGCGGATCTCCGCGGCTGCGGTGACCGCCGGATCGGGGTCGAACAGGCGGGAGCCGGGAGCCGAGTGGAGGAGGACGACGACGGGGCCGTCGGCCGGGCCGACCTCGTCCACGGCGAGACGGCGGCCGTCGGGGAGGTCGATGAGGTGGTGGGGGGTGGGGGCATCGGTCATGGGCCTAGGGTGCGCCGGGCCTGGTGACACCGTCCTGTCACCGTCTCTGAAAAGGTCAGATCCCTTCGATGAACCGCACCGATCGCCTCTACGCCATCACCGACGAGCTGCGCCGCGCCGGGACCACCGGGCGGACCAGCGCCCAGCTCGCAGCCCGCTTCGAGGTTGCGCCGCGCACCGTCAAGCGCGACGTCACGGCCCTGCAGGAGGCGGGGGTGCCGATCTGGGCCACCGCCGGACCGGGCGGTGGCTACGCCCTCGACCCGGCCGCCACGCTCCCGCCGCTCACCTTCACCGCCCGGGAGGCCACCGCCATCGCCGTGGCCCTCACCCTCGGCCCTGACCTGCCCTTCGCCCCCGACGGACGAGCGGCGCTGACCAAGCTGCTCGGCGCCATGCCCGCCGCGGACCGATCGTCCGCCGAGGCCCTCAGCGGACGCGTATGGGTGCGGACCGAGGCGCGCTGCGGGTCGCCGGTGCGCCGGGCCCGGCCCGCCGCCGCCCGGGTGGTCGACGAGGCGATCCGGGCCCAGGTTGTGGTGGTCATCGACTACACCGATCGCGACGGCCGGTCGACCGAGCGTCGACGCGTCGAGCCGCTCACCTACGCCCTCGACCGCGACGAGTGGTTCCTGCTGGGCTGGTGCCGGCGCCGCCGGGCCGGTCGCTGGTTCCGCCTCGATCGCATCGACCGGGCTGTGCTGACCACCGAGCACGTCGAGCCCCGGGACCTGCGCGAGGTGTTCGGGCCGATCCCCGCCGGCGCCCGGCCCGTGGTGCTCGGGTGAGGGTGTCCAGCGACGGCAAAGCGCCAGGTCGCAGTGCCGGGCTCCGTTAGCGTCCGGCGGCGAATCGGAGGCGCGCGGATGGGTCGACACAGCGGGGCACGGCGGCGTCCACGGTCGGCACCGATGAGCTCCCCCCCGTGAGGGATCGTCCGGGCGGAGCGGTCCTGGCGCTGGTGCTGATGGGGGGCGTGCTCGCGGCGTCGACCGCCGCCCTGTTCACCCGGGGCGCCTACGACGCGGCCGGGGCCGGCACCCTCGGCGGCGGCTTGCTGCTCGCCGTGGCTCGCATGACCATCACCTCGGCCCTCACCGCGCCGGCATGGATCGAGCGGCGGCATGCGGCCGGTGCCCCGCCGCGCCCCACCCTTCCCGCCGGCACCCGAGCCCGCACGGTGCTGGCCGGGGCCCTGCTGGGCCTGCACTTCGCCACCTGGCTTCCTTCGCTCGTGTACACGTCGATCGCGGCCAGCAGCACCATCGTCACCACCGGACCCATCTGGGTCGCCCTGCTGCTGTGGCTCCGGGGCGAACGACCCTCAGGCCGGGCCGGGCTGGGCATCACTGTCGCCGTGGCCGGCGGAGGCCTGGTGGCCTTCGGCAACGTCGAGGGGCTCGACTCGGGGGCGAACCCGCTGCTGGGCAACGCCCTCGCCCTCGTGGCCGCCATCACCTTCGCCGGCCACCTCCTCCTGGGCCGGTCCGTGCAGCACCGGGGCCTCGGCCTCTGGCGGTGGACCGCGGTGGTGGCCGGGGTCGGCGCCCTCACGGTCCTGCCCCTCGCGCTGCTGGCCGCTCCCGGCGACGGCCCCTACCCCGCCGGGTTCTGGGCCGCGGCGGTAGCCCTCGCCCTCGTGCCCCAGCTGCTGGGCCACTCGTCGTTCACCTGGACGGTGCGGTGGCTGAGCCCCACCCTCGTGTCGTCGGTGATCCTGCTCGAACCGCTCTTCTCGGGGTTGGGCGGTGTCCTGCTCTTCGACGAGGTGCCCGGTGCCGTGGTGATCGCCGGAGCCGTGGCGCTCATCGCCGGCGTGGCGCTCACCACCGTCGCCGAGCAGGACCGGTCGCCGCTCCCCGCCGAGGCGCCGCTCGGGCCCCCCTGAGGTTCCACGGAGGAGGTGCCCCGGCGCTTGCGTTGCGGGCGGGGATCAGGGCTCGTCCTACGGTGGGAGGACGCCTCGACGCCACTCGCTCGAGAGGGGGGCCACCATGACGACCTGGTTCGCGTCCGACCTGCACTTCGGGCACCGCAACATCAGCCGCTACTGCGGCCGGCCCTTCCCCGACACCGAGGCGGGCGTGGCGGCGATGGACGAGGCCCTCGTGTCCGCGTGGAACGCCACGGTGGCGGCCGACGACGAGGTGTGGGTGCTCGGCGATGTTGCCATGGGCCTCCTCGACCGGTCCCTGCCGCTGGTCACCGGGCTGCAGGGCACCAAGCACCTGATCGCCGGGAACCACGACCGCTGCTGGGGCGGCCACGACCGCCCCGACCAGATCGCGAGGTGGCGGGAGCGCTACCACGAGGTCGGCTTCGCCACCATCGCGGAGGCTCGTGAGCTCGACCTGCTCGGGCACCGGATCCGCCTGTGCCACTTCCCCTACCGCGGCGACAGCCACGACGAGGACCGCTTCGGGGCCCACCGACCTGTCGACGACGGCACCTGGCTGATCCACGGCCACGTCCACGAGACGTGGCGCCAGCAAGGGCGCCAGGTCAACGTCGGCGTCGACGCCTGGGCCGGGCGGCCGGTGGCCGCCGAGGCCGTCGTCGCCCTCATCGACGCGGGAGAGCACGACCTGGCCCCCTTGCCCTGGACTGACGCCCGGGCGGGCGCCCCAGCCTGAGCCCGGACTCCGAGACATCGCGGGCGTGGTCTTGTCGCACCTGCACTTCGATCACTGCGGGCAACGGCGCGCCATCAACGCGCCGGTGTACGTGCAGGCGGCCGAGGTCGAAGCGGCGGAGACCCCGGGGTACACCGTTCCCGAGTGGGCGGAGATCCCCACCGACCGGTTGCGACGCATCGCCGGTGATGAGGAGATCCTCGACGGTGTTCGCTTGCTCTCGACACCGGGCCACTCCCCGGGCCATCAGTCGGTGGTCGTCGAAGCTGCCGGCGGACGGGTCGTACTCGTCGCGCAGTGTGCTTACCGGGCGAGCGAGCTGCGGACCGGCGAACCCGGATTGACGAACCTCCACGACGATTCTTGGCAGGATGCCGCCCGCGACTCCCTGGCGCGGGTCCGCTCGCTGGCCCCGCTCACCGCTCAGCTCAGCCACGACCCCGAGATCGTCACCCTCAGCGCTGGTCGATGACGACCCGAAACCCGGCCGTGTTGTGAGGTGGGTACACCCCGTGCCGCCGGGCACAACGAGCCATGTCTCGGTGGTTCAGGTAGCCGCCGCCGCGAGTCACGTGGGGGTCAGGGGCCCAGGCCTCAACGGCGGGAACATCGCTCGGCGCGCCGTCGTAGGGGGCGAACACGGTGGAGGTCCACTCGTCCAGGTTGCCCACCAGATCGAGGACCCCGTACGGGCTGGCGCCCTGGGGAAACGACCCGACGGGCGCAGTGCCGCCGATCCCCGCCTCGGCCAGGTTCGCGGCGTCGGCGCGGAAGCGGTCCCCCCACGGGTACTCGCGGGTGTCATCTCCGCGGGCTACCCGCTCCCACTCCACCTCGCTCGGCAGCCGTACTGACAGGCCCCACACCCCGGCGAGCCAGGCGCAGTACTGCGTCGCGTCCCCCCACGTCACGTTCGCGGGGTGATCGTCACGCTCGAGGGCCGGAGACTTGCCGGCAGCGCGACAGAACGCGGCGTACCCCCCGCGCGTCACCGGAACCCGGGCGATCGAGAAGCCGGGTACGTGGACGTGAGCTCGCGGCGCCTCCTTGGCGAAGTAGGAGCGCGGCAGTCCGAGGTCGGCATGACGACGCACGACGTCGTCGATCTCCGCGATCGGGGTCCCGCGGCGAACCACACCCGACGGGATCTCCACCACATCGAGCATCATTGCATCGGCGACCTACGCGAGGAGCTCGATCTCGCACTGCGGTCAGCGTGTGGGCCTCTTCGGTGAGCCGTTCGAGGAGGTACTCCTGCAGGGACTTACCCGCGGCCGCAGCACGACGGCGGAGGGTCGCGTGGACATCATCGGGAACGTCCTTGACCTGGATGCTCGGCACGCGGGCCCACCGTAGCGCCATTCTGGCGCCATCTGGTAAACGATCCGTCGTTTGCTGTCGTGACGGTGGGGAGCGCGGGAACTCATCGCGCGACGCGAGGAGAGGGCACTCCGGCCGAGGACTCGGTGACGACGTCATCGACGCGGGCGGACTTCCGAGTGTCGCCCGAACGGAGGTTCCACGCCGCGATCAGGTCGGGGGAGGGATTGGCCGACGGCCAGTGCCTCGGCGTCGACGAGAGCGCCGGGCGGAGGCCGGTTCACGGACGGGCCCGAGCAGCCGGTTGATGAGCGAGGGGTTCCCCGGCCACGCCTCCAAGATCACGTGGCGCGGAACCTGTCGTCCGGCGTACCTGAGGCCAAGCGCGATGACCACGATGTCGTCGAGGGGTCCGATCACCGGCAGGAACTCCGGGATCAGATCGATGGGCGAGATGATCCAGAGCGCGGCGAAGGCGAGGGCGAACTTGGCCCGGCGGGGCACCCGGGGGTCGGTGCGCAGCGTGCGGAGCATCTTCACGCAGCTCGGCAGGAAGGCCGCGAGATCCTTGGCCACGCCTTCGGGCAGGCGAGCGGCAAGCAGGATCATGAGCATCCACGAGGCCACGAGGACCGAGGCCGCGCCGATCAGGAGCCGGATCACTCCGACAGTCGTACCAGGCGCGCCTCATGGTCCATCGCGATCCCGCCGGTCGGTCGGATCAGTAGCTGAAGGTGGTGGCTCCGTCGCCGATCCACTCCCACAGCTGGACGGTGCCGGTCAGCTCGGCGTTCGCGAGGAGCAGTCGACGTGGTGATCGACGCCGACCTCCGAGCGCTCACGCACATCCTCGTGGCTGCGGGCGGAGTACGACAGCTCGACGGCGGCGATCTCTGCCATGGGCAGCGCCCCGTCGGCGGCCAGAGCCTTGAGGAGCCTGTCAGCAGACTCGCGGTAGCGCTGTTGGTCGACCGTTGACGTTTCGGCGATGCGCCGTTCTACCGCCGTGCCCCCCGCATCACCTGGGAACGGTGAGGTCGTCGAGTGCGGTCCGGTCCTGCTGAGGTCTCATGTGCGGGCGTGAGCGGTGATGTCCTCCTCGAACGCCGCGATGAGCTCGGCCGACAGCGTGGGCCTCGTCGCGGCGATGCCCCGGAGTACGTCGTCGGTCGTGGCCCGGCCGGTGGCGTCATCGGCGATCGACCGCTCGAAGAGGGCCTGTGCGGTCCTGCGGGAGGCGAACTCGATGTCGGCCGGGGTGAAGAGGTCGGAGTGTTCGACGATCGCGACCAGGTCGAGGTCGTCATGGGGGATGGCGAGGAGGTAGCGGTCCCAGATCGCCTCGCGCGCCGTGGGGTCGGGCGGGCCGACCGGGATCAGGTAGTCGAATCGACCGTGACGGAGGAACGCGGTGTCGAGGGCCCGGATCGAGTTGGTGGCACACACGAGGAGCCGACCCGGCCGCTCACGGAAGACCGGGATCAGCTTCAACATCTCGTTGGTGACCCCGGTGTGGCTCCCTGTGTCCCGCCGCCCGGCGATCTCCTCGACCTCGTCGATGAACACCACCGCAGCGTCGAGCTCATCGATCTGGGCGAAGACCTCCCGCAGCGCCCCGGAGAGCCCGCCTGGCGAATCGTCGGCCAGCCGCGACGGGAACAGCTCGACGAACGGCCAGCCCAGGCGGCCGGCTATGCCCTTGGCGAACGTCGTCTTGCCCGTACCGGGAGGGCCGAACAAGACGATGGCCCGTGGTGGCACCAGACCGTGCTGCTCGGCTTCGTCCGGCCGGGCCAGGGGCAGGATGATCGACCGTTCGATGAGGTCCTTCTCACGAACCATCCCACCGAGCTGGTCCCAGGCGTCGGCCCGCAGCATCCGTCCGCCCAGCTGGTCGAGGAGGCCGCTGGCGGGCGATGCTGCCGGCTCGAGCTTCTCGTAGACCTTCGCGTCTCCGAGGAAGCGGTAGCCCGAGTTGGCCAGGGCCACAGCACCGACATCCGTCTCATCGTGGAGGAGGCAGCTGATCCGGTGCGCGCCGGCGGCGATCAGCCGGCGTTCGAGCTCGACCAGCAGCGAGCTTCCGATGCCGCGTTGCCGCCAGCCCGTCGACAGGCTGATGCGTTGCACCCACGCTCGGTCGCCGCTGACCGTCGCCACCGCCGTGCCCACCAGCTCATCGCCCACCACGGCGCCCACCGCCGGCTCGCCGATGCGAACCGCAGCGATGAGCTCGGAGAGCCCGAACACCGTTTGGTTGCCGCCCGTGGCCGGGTCGTCCCACATCCGGATCGCAGCATCGAGGTCGCCGTCATGGAGGTCGCGGACTCGCCAAGGTGGCATGCGTCATACTGACTCGTGCCGCCCGTCTCGACACCATGCGTTCGAGAGATGGCGAGCGGTGACGGCGCGCTGCTCGATCCACTTGGCGCCGAACACATCGTCATGACGGCACTGCGCCGCTGTCGTCCTGTGGAACGCCAGGACGGCACCGCATTGACGGGCGCTCGTCCGGTCCTGCGTCTCCAGAACAGCCTCAGTGGCTCCCTGATCCCGCCGGGCGCTTCGACTCCCGGCTTGAGCAGCGGTGAGTTCGCGCCGGAAGGACGGCGATGGCGGCCCAGGACGGGGTGCGGCGACACTTGCTCTGCCGTCACTGGCTCTCGGAAGCATCGGCGTCGCCTCCGGGCAGTGGTGGTGGGGACCTGAAGGTGAGGTACCGGGACGCCTCATCGCCGGACGACGCGCCGAGGTCCGCAGCCAGGGGCTGCATCGCATCGTTCGCAGGATCGACGAGCCCGAAGACGCCGCTGGTAGACGTCGGTCGCCCTGGCGACCCGCACGTTCACCGCGAGGTGGTGTGTGCCGGGCTGTCGCGACGGCCTCCCGTGAGAAAGTCCCTGTCCGAGTCCGAGATGCGAGCCCAGACCGCAGCGGCATCGAACCGTCCCCCGGGGGCCGATCTCGGGCGAAGCGCCTCCAGAGCGCCTCCTCGGGCCGAGGATCCCTCATCGCTGTCGCCAGGGCCAGGTGATCGGTCAACTCTCGGCCGGGCGAGACAGCACGTCGAGCAGGCCGGGCAGATCCGTCGCCACCGTCGACCAGAGGACGTCAGGACGTCGAGGTCGATGTCGAAGTAGTGGTGGACGAGGCGATCTCGCATCCGAGCCGCCGCCGACCACGGCACGTCGGGATGGAGAGCCCGTGTCGTCGCGGTGACCTGCTTGGCCGCTTCGCCGACGATCTCGACGAGCTTCGTCAGGGCGAGCACAAGCATCTAGTCGTGGTCGAGCTCCGAGCGCTCCTTGGCCTCGACGAACCGCAGCCCGGTCTCGATCGCATCCACCATGTGCCGGATGCTGACCTCGTTGTCAGGCGGCATACAGCTCTCGGGCCGAGGCGGCCACGCGGTCGCGGAAGTACCGGCTCAGATCGCCGACCGTCCGCAGGTCGACCTCCCGGCCCAGCATCTCACCCAGCTCGATCTCCATCGCCGCGATGGTGAGGAGCCCCGGCACTCGTCCCGGCTCGAACCCCACCAGAAGGTTCACGTCACTGTCGTCGCAGAAGTCGTCACGCAGCACCGACCCGAACGCCGCCAGCCGTCGCACCCCATGTCGCGCCACGAACGCACCGAGTGCGTTGTCGTCGATGTCGATGCCAGGTCGCAGCTGCACCGTCCCATGTTCGCAGCCGACGGCCGCGTCGTCAGGTATGACAAGTCCTCAGTGACCGGACCCGGGTCGCCGCTCCACGACCTGATGTCGAGCCACCGGGGAGCAGATGCTCGGGCCCGGCACGTCACTGCACCCTCACTCGGCCGGCTTCGGCGACCAACTCCGAGACGCCATTGCCCCTCGACGCGTCGGTCGACTCACGAACCGCTCTCGCTCGGGGCGCGAACCTGGGGCATTCACCACTGGAGGAGCGGGGTGGGACAACGTTCGAACCCCGACGAATGGGACGAGGTCGCCCGGCTGCTGGACAGGGGCTCGCCACCCGGAGTGATATCATCGGGCCATATTCGATATCACTGTTGACCGGAGCCCGCCGTGAGCCGACCCACCAGGCCGATGTTCTCCCTGCGCTTCCGTTCGGAACGACTCCGTGAGCTCGTCCGGGAGGTGGCAGAACGAGAGGGGGTGAGCCAGAACGAACTGCTCGAGGTCGCAGCCGAGCACGAGGTGATCGCTAGAGGCGCCCTGTTGGCCGATCACCTCGACCTCTCCGCGGCTCGCCTGCGATCGATCTCCGAAAGGGCGTTCGCAGGGGTCGTCACGGCCAGCATCGATGCCTTCGTCGCAGGCGAGGCGAACTCCGAGCCCCTGCGTCCGCGTCGCATCTCTCGCCCGGCAACGCAGCCGGAGAGGTCAGCACGTCGACCTCTCGGAGCCGTTGCTGCGTTCCACAGCACGGGCTGAGCGACCTTGCCGGGCCCAAGCTGGTCTGACGACGATCACACTGACCAAGCGACGATCGTCGCCAACGTTGCCGTCGCGCTGACGGCGGCGTTTGCGTTGGCCGATGCGCGCACGATGCCTGCTGCGCGCGACGTGAAGGCATGGCACAGCAGCATCTACGACGGCTGCGCGGTTCCGTCACCGTCCTACGTCGGTCACTTCCGGGGTGATCCGGGCCTGCCAGACATCGTCGACTACGAGGTCGCGGTCGGGTCAGTCCTGGTAGACGGCCTTCCAGAACGAGTCGGCGTGTGGGCCGACGATGTCGCCGCGGCCGTGGACCAGTTCTTCGACGGCCTAGCCGCGGCACTGGCTGTTCTCGACGATGCGCTCCCGCCCGGGGATCAACCGACCCAGGTCGACGCGCTCGACGAGGTGATCGCTCTCGCAGCGGAGGTCCACGGCGAGTGGGTTCGCATTCACCCGTTTGCCAATGGCAACGGACGCACGGCCCGCCTTCTCGTGGCCCACATCTCGTATCGCTACGGACTCCCGATCTTCCTTGCGCTCAAGCCCCATCCGGACGACGTGGCGTATGCACGTGCGTCAAAGGCGTCAATGGGACGCCCGCCGGACTTCGCAGGCGACCATGGGGAGGCGCGAGCCGTGTTCGCTTACTTGCTGACGCTGCACCTTCTCTCCTGACCCATGCCCATCGAGCGCGGGAGCTCTCGCACCGCAGCCCAGCGGCGTGATGCCCAGACCTCAGGGAGAGCGGAGCGGGGGGGATTCGAACCCCCGGGCCCGTGAGGGCCGGTCGCTTTCAAGGCGACTGCATTCGTCCGCTCTGCCACCGCTCCGCTCGGCACCGTAGTGCTCGCCGGGCGGTGCTGACCGGGCCGATCTGCAGTCAGCCGGGGGCGGGTGCCTCGATGGGGCGCGAGCGCTCGGTGCCCCGGGCCAGCGCCCGCCAGAGAGCGGGGTAGCTGCGGTGCTCGAGGCCCTCGGGCACCCAGCCGCTGGCCCGCAGCTCGGCGTGCATCTGCGGCAGGTTGCGCCACGGCACGCCCATGTCGACGTGGTGGGCCAGGTGCCAGCCGATGTTGTAGGGCACGAGGAAGAACCGGCCGAGGGGGTGCTGGCGCACCGAGTGCGTGGTGCGGCGCCGGTCCTTGGAGTGCTCCATGCCGCCGTGCTCGGCGATGGCCCGCAGCCGGTTGATGACCCGCCAGCTGGTCATCCAGGGCACGAACCACAGCAGGTACAGCTCCGGGCGCCCGAGCACGGTGGCGACGACCAGGAACGCCAGCTGGAAGCCGAGGATCCGCCGGGCGTGGCGGCCGAAGTCCTTCATCCGGGCGCCCTTGATGATGCTGCGCAGGTTCTTCCAGCCCGAGATGCCGACCGCGTCGCGTGTGAGCTTGCGGCGCAGCGACGCCCGGCTCACGGGGTAGCCCACGTAGAGGTTCATGTCGGGCTCGTGGGGCCCGAACTCCTCCTTGTGGTGGGCCATGTGGCCGCGCCGGTAGAGGTCGGTGGAGATGAAACCCGGGTAACCGACGACCCAGCGCCCGACCCAGTCGTTGACCCGCTTGTTGGCGAAGAGCAGCCGGTGGGCGGCCTCGTGGGACAGGGCGGCGAAGGCGGCGTGGGTGCGGCCCATCCAGACGAAGGCGACCACGTAGCCGAGCGGGTGGCCGATCCAGGCGGCAAGGGCGATGAGGCCGACCGACTGCGCGTAGACGCTGGCCACGGCGATGGCGTTGCGGACCACGGGGATGCGGCGCAGCCCGCTGCGGATCTCCGGCACGGCCTTGCCCGAGACGAGCAACCGGTCGGTGGGCAGCACCTCGGGCAGGACGGTCGGAGGGGGAACCATCGTCGGAGGGGCGGTCGCGGTGTCCACGAAAGGGACATTACACCTCTCCGCCAACCGTCGCCAGGCCGTAATGGGTCGGGGCCCACCCGTATGCTGGGCCGGTGAGCTCTCGCACCCCTCCGACCGGACCGGACGCCCCGGGTCCGGGCGCGGCCGACGATGACAGGGCGCGGGTCGTGCGCGCCCCGTGGCGATCGGGGGTCGTCCTCGTCTGCCGGGAGTGCAAGGGGGCGCGCGGCTTCGGCCCCAAGCAGGTGCGCGCCGGTCTCCGGCAGCGGGCCAAGGCCGAGCTCCCCCGCAAGGCGGTGCGGGTGCTCGCCGTTTCGTGCCTCGACGTCTGCCCCCAGCGCGCGGTCACCGTCGCGACCTTCGGGGTGCGGGAGACGACGGTCGTGGTCTCGGGCCCGAACGGCTGCGCCACGGTCATCGACCAGCTGGCCGACGCACTCGGCGACGAGAGCAGCCCCGACCGGTGAGCGGCCCCGAGAGGTCGATCAGCGACCGCCACGGGGATGGATCGACCACTCGACGAGGTGAGGAACCGACGGCCGGCGCGGCGAAGGCCCGGGCGCCGGCGGACGGGCCGTGGACACCCGACGAGGAGCCGGCCCTGACCGCCCGCTCGGTGGTCGCCTCGACGCTCCTCGGCGCGCACCCGCCCCGTCTGCCCACGGGCCTGCTGGTGCGCTCCTGCGCGCTGTTCGCCATCAGCGACGGCACGGCCCGCGTCGCCATCTCCCGGATGGTCGCCACCGGCGAGCTCGAGCCCGACGAGGGCGGCTACGCCCTGGCGGGACCGCTGCGCGCCCGCCAGGCGCGCCAGGACCTGAGCCGGGGGGCGACGACCCGTCCCTGGAGGGCCGAGGACGACGGGTGGCGGATGGCCATCGTGGTCGCCGAGGGACGGACCACCACCGACCGCAGCGCGCTGCGGCAGGCCACCCGGACCCTCCGCCTGGCCGAGCTGCGCGAGGGGGTGTGGCTGCGACCCGACAACCTCCCGCCCCGCACCCAGCCCGAGGCCGAGGCCGTCGTGGCCTCCCAGGCCACGACGCTGAGGGCTCACCCCGAGGGAGACCCCGCAGCCCTCGCCGCCTCGCTCTGGGATCTCACCGGGTGGGCCGCCCGGGGCCGGCGCCTGCTCGCCGCCCTGGAGGCGACCCGCCCTGCGCTCGACCGATCCGAGCGGTCGGCCGTGCCGGGTGCGTTTGTCCTGTCGGCCGCGGTGCTGCGCCACCTCCAGTCCGATCCCCTGCTGCCGGCGGCGCTTCTGGCCGACGACTGGCCGGGGACCGCGCTGCGCTCGGGCCACCGGGACTGGAACGCGGCCTTCCTCGCCCTGTGGGTCGACGGTTACCGCCGCCCACAGGGCGACGGCCGCGCCGCCCGCAGCCGGGGGAACGTGTCCTAGACAAGTAACAAGACAAGTTGTAGACAAGTGTCGTGGACGTGGGCGTCATGGTGCTGGTGGGGCTCGGGGCGGTGGCGACCTCGGCGCTCAGCGCCGTCGTCGGCTTCGGCGGCGGGATCGTGCTGCTGGCCCTCCTCCTCCTGTTCGTGGACCCGCTGGTGGCCATCCCCCTCCACGCCGTCATCCAGGTCGTCTCCAACGGCACGCGCACCGTGATCCGCCGCCACGATGCCGACTGGTCGATCGTGGCCCGCTCATCGCTGCTCCTGCTGCCCGCCGGGGCCCTCACCATCCCCCTCGTGGTGCGGGCCCCGGAGGCCGCCCTTCAGGCCGCCATCGCGGTGACCGTGCTCGCCGCCACGTGGCTCCCCGAGCGGTCGGGCCGGGCGCTGCGGGCCCCGACGGGGCGCGCGTGGGTAGGCGTGGGCGCGGTCATCGGTGCCCTCAACACCGTCGTGGGCGCGACCGGCCCCCTCGTTGCTCCCCTCTACCGCGCCGCGACGCGGAGTCGCCAGGCCTTCGTTGGCACCTTCGCCGCCGCCCAGCTCACTGGCCACGCAGCCAAGGTCGTGCTCTTCGGCGCCAACGGCCTGGCGCCGACGGCGCACCTGGGCGCCGCCGCGGCCGGCATCGTCGGGGTGGTGGTGGGCACGCAGCTCGGGACCCGGGTGCTCGACCGCATGTCCCCCGAGCGTGACCGCCGCCTCTACCTCGTCGCCATCACGGTTGTGGCCGGGTACCTGCTCATCGACGCCGCTCGGGGGTGAACCTCGCGGTGCCCAGGCGGCGCCACTCGCGTCCGGTTCGTCTCCGCCCGGGGCCGGCGGCACCGCTCACAGCCGACGCGGAGCCACGCGATGCCCCGGTCGCCCGGCCGGCCCGTTCGATCCAGACGCGGCGGCCGGTGAGGCGGTCGCCCCGATCTCATCCTGAGTCAGCTCCTGCGGGCCGTAGCCTTCCGCCGTGGACCCGGACCCGTCGGCGATCCCCAGGCAGCTCAGCGCCGGGCCCGACTCGCGGCCGCCCCTGCACCGACTGTGGCGGTACGCCCGGGGGCACCGGCGCACGCTGATCGGCGCCATCACCTTCGCGGTGCTCAACAAGCTGGCCGACGTCATGCCCGAGCTGCTCATCGGCGCCGCGGTCGACGTGGTGGTGCGCGAGGGCGACTCGTTCATCGGGTCGCTCCTCGGCATCGAGAGCCGCACCACCCAGCTCGTGGCCCTCGCGGTCATCAACGTGGTCGTGTGGCTGATCGAGTCGGGCACCGAGCTGATCTCCCAACGGCTGTGGCGGAACCTGGCCCAGACCATCGAGCACGAGGCGCGCCTCGACGCCTACCGCCACGTGCAGGACCTCGAGCTGGCGTGGTTCGAGGACCAGTCGACCGGCGGGCTGATGGCGATCCTGAACGACGACGTCAACCAGCTCGAGCGCTTCTTGGACATCGGCGCCATCGAGATCATCCGGGTCGCGGTCAACGTGGCCTTCGTCGGCGCCGTGTTCTTCGTCGCCTCGCCGGTGCTGGGCGTGGTGGCGTTCCTGCCCATCCCGATCATCGTGTGGGGCTCGGTCCTCTTCCAGCGTCGGCTCGAACCGCTCTACGCCACAGTGCGCAGCGCGGCCAGCGACCTGGGCGCGCTGCTGGCCAACAACCTCTCGGGCATCGCGACCATCCGCGCCTTCACCGCCGAGGAGCGCGAGGTGACCCGCGTCGAGGCCGCGAGCGAGACCTACCGGAGGGCCAACGGCGACGCCATCCGCCTGTCGTCAGCGTTCATCCCGGTGATCCGCCTGGCGATCCTCGCCGCCTTCACCGTGACCCTGCTCGTCGGCGGACGGGCCGCGCTGCGGGGCGACCTCGAGGTCGGTGTGTTCTCGGTGCTCGTCTACATGACCCAGCGCCTGCTGTGGCCGCTCACCCGGCTGGGCGAGACGTTCGACCTCTACCAGCGGGCCATGGCATCGACCCGGCGCATCCTCGACCTGCTCGCCGTGGAGGCCACCATCACCTCAGGCGCGCAGCGCCTGGCCGAGCCGGTCCGGGGCGAGGTCCGCTTCGCGGCGGTCGACTTCGCCTACGCCGGAGGGGCAACGGTGCTCGACGGCTTTACCCTCGACGTGCCCGCCGGTGAGACCCACGCCATCGTGGGATCGACGGGTGCCGGGAAGTCGACGGTGGTGAAGCTGCTGCTCCGCCTCTACGAGCCCACCAGCGGCACCATCAGCATCGACGGCACCGACATCCGCACCCTCGACTTCGCGTCGCTGCGCGGCGCCATGGGCTACGTGGGCCAGGACGTGTTCCTGTTCCAGGGCACGGTCCGGGAGAACATCGCCTACGGCCGCCCCGACGCCACCGACGCCGAGGTGATCGAGGCCGCCCGCCTCGCCGAGGCCCACGAGTTCGTCCTGGACCTGCCCCGGGGGTACGACACGATCGTCGGCGAGCGGGGCCAAAAGCTCTCGGGCGGGCAGCGCCAGCGGCTCTCGATCGCCCGGGCGATCCTGCGCGACCCGCGCCTGCTCGTGCTCGACGAGGCCACCTCGGCGATCGACAACGAGACCGAAGCGGCCATCGCGCGGTCACTCGAGACGGTGGGTCGGGACCGCACCGTGTTGGTGATCGCCCACCGGCTCTCCACCGTGCGCCACGCCGATCGGATCCACGTGCTCGAGCGGGGGCGGGTCGTCGAGTCCGGCACCCACGACGAGCTGGCTGCGAGCGGCGGCCTCTACGCGGCGCTGTGGCGGGTGCAGACCGGCGACGCCGCCACACCGGTCGATTGAGGAGCGGCGAGGCTGGGGCGGCGCCTCAGCAGGGCGCCGGGCCGGGGGCACCGCGCCGCAGTGGACGGGCTCGGCCTCCTCGGCGGCGGTGCGCCGCTGGTTCTCGCGGGCGACGGCGGCCTCGGCGTCCTCGAGCGCCCCGGCCAGGTTGCGGAGCTGGGCCAGGTCGGAGTGACGCTGGGTGATCGACGACGAGGCCGAGGTCGTCACCTCCACCGACACCCGGATCAGCGCCGGCACCGCCCGCCTCGGCGACGGCGAGGTCACGATCCGCCACGTCGGCGACGAGGTGATCGTCGACACCGGTGATGGCGATGACGAGGTCACCATCACCCAGGACCCCGACGGCACGACGATCGTCACCGTCAACGGCACCCGCTACCACCTCGAGGCCCAGAGCGGCGTCACCGTGCGGGCCGGGTCGGGCCACGACACGGTCACCGTGCCGTCGGGGGCCGATGTCACCTTCACCGCCGACGGCGGCACCGACGACGACCGGATCACCGGCGGCGACGGGGCCGACCGCATCTACGGGAGCACCGGCGCCGACACCATCGAGGCCGGCGACGGCGGGGACTACGTCGACGGCGGCGACGGGCGCGACTACACCGACGGAGACGACGGGGCCGACGAGCTCATCGGCGGTCGGGGGAACGATGTCGTCTACGGCGGGGGCGACGACGACGCCATCGTGGGCGGCGACGGGGCCGACTACCTCGACGGCGGGAGCGACGACGACACCATCGCCGGTGGAGCTCACGACGACACCGTCTCGGGCGGCCACGGTGACGACCGCCTCGCCGGGGGTGACGGCGACGATGGACCGGCCCGACCTCTCCGGCCTCCGCATCGAGGGCTCGCCCGAGTTCGTCCAGCGGGTCGAGGCCGACCTGGCGACCCTGGCCCCCTCGCCCGCCGGCATCGGAATGCTGCGGGCGATGGATGACATCCACGAGCAGACGAAGGCCATCGCCGCCGACTGGCCGGTGCTCGGAGGCGTCTCCTACCAGGGCGACGTCGTGGTCGTCAGGGAGTACGACGAGCCCAACGGCAGCGCCAGCTACCGCGACTACATCCTCTGGCGGAACAACAGCATCGACTACAACCCCCGCCACGGCTCCATGTACGACTACGACTCCCCCGAGACGTCGACGACGCTCAACTGGCGCGAGGCTCCGCCGATCGCCATCCTCCAGCACGAGCTGGCCCACCAGTACGACTACGGCTACGAGACCGGTGCCGAGGGCACCTACGACGGGGCCG
>NZ_DATLXO010000141.1:0-11655 GCF_035575815.1 Iamia sp. | reverse complement strand
GCCGCGGCGCGCTCGGGGGTCGACCGCCCTTCGCGGTCGGCCGAGCGGACCAGGGCGAACACCGCCAGGGCCAACCCGACCGCCACCGTCAGCCCCGCCGGCACCCGGTCGGGCAGGGACCGGCGCGGATCGGCCACGAGCAGGGCGGCGGCGAAGAGCAGGACGGCGGGCGCCGCCGCCGCGGGGCCCGCGCCGCGACGCGACGCCAGGGCGGTCGCGGTCGCCGAAGCGACCCAGGTCGCCACCACCGCGACGGCCAGCTCGGGCCCCCGCGCGTCGACCGGGGGCAGGGTCGTGAGGAGGCGGGCGACCGAGTCGCCCATGCCCCCGAGGGCGGTGGCCCCGTCGACCGCGGGCCGGACCGCGGCCGTCACCCACAGCACGATCCCGACGAGGTGCACGATCACGAGCGTGGGTCCGACGCCCCGGTCGACCACCAACCGCACCGCCAGGTTCATCACAGCCGCCCCCACCGCGGCCCCGACCACCGGCACCGTCCAGCCCTCGGAGTACGCCGCCCCCACCGCCGGTGCCGCCACCAGGACGAGGACCAGCCCGATCAGCGAACCCCGGCCGACGGTGACCACCCGGTCGGCCCGCCCGCTCCTCGCCGGGCGAGCGGCGGTCATCGACGCACCTCGCGGTTCCAGGAGGCCACGGCCGCAACGGCGGTGCGGGCCACCACCTCGAGCACGCCGCTGCGGCGGTGCGACGACACCTGGGCGTCGGCGACGAGCCGCACGACGACGACCGGTGCGTGCCGGCGCCGCTGGGTCGCGACCCGCGCGACCAGGCGCGCCTCGGGGTCACCGGTCACGACCACCAAGGCCCCGCCGCCCTCGGAGCGCTCGATCAGACCGAACAGCTCCTGGGTCCCGACGCGCTCGTCGACCCGGGCGAGGGTCAGCCGGTCGAGGTCACTGCGGGCACCGAGGCGCGCCGAGGCGGTCCGGTCCTCGCCGACGATGCGCACCTCGACGCCGTGACCGACGCGCCGGAAGGCGGCCGCCAGCGAGGCCACCACCTCGATGCCGTGCTCGAAGCGGGCCGGCTCCCAGACCCCGTCCCGGGTGTCGAGCACGAGGGTGGCGCGGGGCTGGCTCGTGTCGACGTGGGTGCGCACCATCAGCGCACCGGTGCGGGCCGTGGTCGGCCAATGGATGCGGCGCAGGTCGTCGCCCCGGACGTACTCGCGCAGGCTCGAGAACGTCAGCGTCCCCTCCGTGGCGGTGTCGGAGGTGGGACCTTCGAGATCGAGCACCACGCCGGTGGGGATCGGGTCGGCCGCGTGCACGCGGGGGCGCACCCAGAGCACGTCGGCCGCGCCCATCGACCGCCACCGCGTCACCAGCCCGAGGGGGTCGATCCGCTCCACCCGCACCGGCCCCAGCTCGAGGCGGCCCCGCCGGTCGGTGGGCAGGAGGTTGCGGACCACGGTGGTGCCACCCGCCCCGATGCCGGGCACCCGCTGGGACAGGGGCCGGCCGCCGACGTGGTCGACCGCCATGAGCCCGGGCATCGGGAGGCGGCCCCGGTTCGTGAACCGCAGCAGCCCGGCCGCGGGCCCGTCGACCGTCACGCGCTCGGGGCGGAACCGGCGCTCGAGGACGACCGGCAGCGGCGCCGCGGTGGCCACCAGCGCGAGGAGCACGGCGATCAGCCCGGCGACGGCGGGCACCACCAGCTCCGGGAGGCCGAGCAGCCAGCCCGCGCCGCCGGTCAGGATCGATGCGACCCCGACCGCTGCCCCGGCCCGGGTGAGGCGGAGGCCGCGGTCGTTCAGGTCCGCGCCGGCGGCGGTCACAGCCCCGTCGGCACGGGCACCGAGGCGGTGATGCCGGCCAGGACCTCATGCGCCTTGCGGCCCTCGACCTCGGCCTCGGGGGCCAGCATCAGCCGGTGGGCGATCACCGCCGGGGCCAGCGCCTTGACGTCGTGGGGCACCACGTAGCTGCGTCCGTCGAGCAGGGCGTGGGCCTGCGCCGCCCGGAGGAGGGCCAGGCTGGCCCGGGGACTGGCGCCGAGGCGCACCTCGGGGGCGGCGCGGGTGGCGTCGGCCAGGGCGACGACGTACCGGGAGACGGCCGGGTCGACGTGGGCCCGGGCCGCCAGCTCGATCATGGTGCGGACGTCGTCGAGCCCGAGCACCGGTTCGATCCGGGGCGGGCCGGCGGTCGAACGCCGGTCGAGCAGGGCCGACTCGTCGTCGATCGAGGGGTAGCCGACGGCGATGCGGAGCAGGAAGCGGTCGAGCTGGGCCTCGGGCAGGCGGTAGGTGCCGTCGAGGTCGATCGGGTTCTGGGTGGCGAGCACGAGGAACGGCCGCGGCACCGGGCGGGTCGTGCCCTCCGCGGTCACCTGGCGCTCCTCCATCACCTCCAGCAGGGCGGACTGGGCCTTGGGCGAGGCGCGGTTGATCTCGTCGGCCACGACCACGTTGGCGAAGACGGGTCCCGGTCGGAACTCGAACTCCCGCACCTCCTGGTTCCAGATCGAGACGCCGGTGATGTCCGACGGGAGGAGGTCAGGCGTGAACTGGATCCGCTGCCAGCCGGCGTCGATCGAGGTGGCCAGGGCCCGCGCCAGGGTGGTCTTGCCCACGCCCGGCACGTCCTCGACCAGCAGGTGGCCCTCGCTGAAGAGCGCCACCAGGGCCAGGCGGATGACCTCGGGCTTGCCTGTGAGCACGGTCTCGACGTTGGCCTGGAGGGTCGCGGCCCGCACGGCGAACCACTGCACGGACCGGGTGTCGACCGGGCCCGGGGTCGACTCGGGATGGGTGGTGGTGCGGTCGGTCACTCGCTGATCTCCGTGCAGTCGGTGGCGAAGGCGCGGACGCCGAGGTCTGCGGGTTCGGGCTTGGCGCCCCGGTAGGGGTGGAGGATCCTGACGCACGCGCCGGGGTCGGCTTCGAGGTCGAGGTCGAACCCGGCCGGATCGACGCTGATGGCGTCGTTCACCCCGTCCTCGTCGTCGTCGAAGGGCAACACGGCGTCATCGCTCTCGCCCGGATCGCTACTGGCGCCGCCGGCACCGTCGAAGTCGGCCTGGCGCTGACGCTCCGGGGCGGCGGGGTCGTCGCCGGCCGGCACCAGGACGAGGGTGAGCGAGGTGCCCTCGTCCTCGACGGTCGGCTGGGCGTAGCGGACCACGACCCGCCCGTTGCTCTGCAGGATCGCCTCGTCGACCGGCAGGCCCACGAACCCGATCTCGACGCCATCGGAGGTCGTGCTCCCTTCTTCATCGGTCGAGGGGGGGCTGGCATCCTCGTCGCGCTGGGCCGTGGCGAAGCCCCCCACGCCCAGGACCAGGGCCAGCACGGCGGCGCCCACGAGCCACGGCCACCGGCGCCGGGCCGCGGGCGCCGCCGGCGGGGCCGGATCGGCCGGCCGGCGCCCGGCCCGGGTCTCGAGCCGGTCCCCGTCGTGGTCGCCGGCGGGACCGGCCAGGGCCACCGGCGGGACGGGCACCGCCGGGGCCGACAGCGGGTCGACCGCACCCACCGAGGCCTCGGGGCGCGCTGGGGGCGCGGGCACGGGATCGAGGCGCGGATGGCCTTCGAGGGCGGGGGCGGCCCGTCGGCACCAGCCCGCGACCTCATCGGCGGCCGGGCGTCGGGCGGGGTCCTTGTCGAGGCACGCGGCGACCATCGCCCACACGCCGGGGTCGAGCCCTGGCGGCGGCACCGGCGCCTCGTCGAGGTGGGCCCGCAGCACCGCCGCGGGCGACGGGCCCACGAAGGGTCGTCGCCCGGCCAGCAGCTCGTAGGCCATGACGCCGAGGGCGTAGACGTCGGACGCGGGCGACGGTGGGCGACCGGCGGCCAGCTCCGGGGCGACGTAGTCCGGAGTGCCGACGAGCTGGGTCGGGCGGGTGAGCGATGCGCCGTCGACCACCCGGGCGATGCCGAAGTCGGTCAGGCGCACCGGTGGGTCTCCCGCGGTGACCAGGACGTTCTCCGGCTTCACGTCGCGGTGCACGATGCCCGCCCGGTGGACGGCGACGAGCCCGGCGGCCACCCCGCCGATCGCCTCGATGGCAGGGCCGGGCGCCAGGCGCCCCTCGGCGCGCAGGGCGCTCCGGAGGTCGCCGCCGGAGACGAGGTCCATGACGATGGCGAGGATCGATCCCTCGACGACGAGGTCGTGCACCCGCACCACGTGGGGATCCACCACCGCCCGCAGAGCGCTGCGCTCGGTGAGGAACCGGGCCACGGCATCGGGGTCGTCGGCCAGCTCGGGGCGCAGGACCTTGACCGCCACCGCGCTGCCGTCCACCCGGCGCACGCCGCGCCAGACCCGGCCCATGGCCCCCCGCCCGATCGGCTCGGTGAGCAGGTACGCGGAGCCGAGCGGCCGGCCCACCGTCGAGGCGTCGTCGGCGTCGTGCTCCGGGCCGACGGGGCCAGCGGGGAGGGCGGGTGAGACGGTGTCGAGGCGGTCGGCGAGGGCGGCACCGCTGGCGGTCACCAGGGCGACGCCGAAGGCGGAGGCGGTCGGCCGCCGCTCGGGGTCGGGGTCGAGGCCCCGTTCGAGGGCCCGGCGCAGATCGGCGCCGACGTCGGGGCGGTGGAACGTGAGCCGGCCCCCGAGGGTGACGGCGAGCAGCACATCGGCCACCCCTTGGCCCGCCTCCCGGGTGAACGGCGGGTGGCCCTCGAGCAGGGTGTAGAGGGTCGAGGCGAGGGCCCACAGGTCGCCGGCGGGGGTCCAGGCCCGCCCCTCGAGCACCTCGGGCGGTACGTGGTGCGGGGCGGGGCCGGCGGCGGCCTCGGACATGGGCACCGGCGGCACGGGGTCGACGCCGAGGTGGGCGCCGTCGGTGGTGGTCACGATGGCATCGGGAGCGACCCGGCCGTGGACCAGCCCGGCGGCGTGAAGACGGCCGAGCCCGGTGGCCAGGTCGACCCCGAGGGCCGCCACCTCGGCGACGGTGCGGTGGCGGCGGTCGTCCAGGGCTTCGCCCTCGGAGGGGGTGATCCACCAGGGTCGGCCGTCGTCGATCCCGCCGCCGAGCACAGGGACGAGGCCGGGCACCGCCCGGAGGGCCTCGATGCCGGCCCGCCGGGCCTCGACCGCGCGGCGGTCGCGCCCACCAGCCACCCGATCCGGGGCGACGTGCACGACGACCGGGACCCCGTCGCGCACGCCGGCCCACCGGCGGGTGCCCGCGACCGTGGGCAGGGGCGCGTTCTGGCCGAGGCCGGGGAGGCGCGGTGGGCCCACCGTCTCCGAGCTCACAACCACCGCCTCTCCTTGGCGGCGCCAGCCTGCCCGGCGGGCGGGCCGGGCCGCCAGACCTCGCGTCGGTGGGGCCGAGCATAACCCCGCTCCCACCGGCCGGTGGGGGCGCGTCGCGGTTGCGGTCACCCGAGGGCGAGGGCCGGGTCCGAGACCGCGACCTGCACCATCTCGCTGCGGCCCCGAGCCACGAGCAGGCCCCGACCGGGGTTCCAGGTGCCGCCGGTGCTGCGCGGCAGCTTCAGGTCGAAGACCTCGCCGTCGATGCTTGACGCCGGCGACAGCAGCAGGCCGGTCCGCGCTCGTCGCAGGTCGGCGAGCCACCCCCGGTAGCGCTGGAGGAGCAGGTCGTCGGTCGTGCCCGCCACCACCACGGCCAGGCCGTCGTCGCGGGCGGTGCGGACCCGGGCCTCGAGCATCCGGGTGATCTTCCCGTCGGGCACCATCTCGGCGTCGTCGACGACGAGCAGGGCCCCCTCGCCGGCCTCCTCGAGGGCGTCGTCGAGGGCGTCGTCGAGGCGGCCCTCCAGCTCGGAGGACACCAGGACCTCGACCCCGGGTCCGTCGAGGTCTCGCAACGGCGACGACCGGGGGGTGACCACCACGGCCCGCCAACGGCCGTCGTCGAGACCGCTGAGCGACCGCACCATGGTCACCAGCGCCATCGACCGTCCTGCCGTCGGCGGACCGGCGACGACGAAGCCGGGGGTGAGCTCGGCCAGGTCGACCTCCACGGCGGCACCGTCGCCGTCGACGCCGAGGATCACGACCGACGGGCCGCGACTGGGTTCGCGGTCGGGGATCCGATCGAGGGCCACGACCTCGGGCAGGGGGTCGACCCGGCGGGGACCGGCACCGGTGGTGGGCGGGACCCCCCCCCGGCCGATCGCGTCGAGCGCCGCGTCCTGGGCCGCAGAGGCGGGATCGCCGCCGAGCACCGCCACCTGCACCTCGACTGCCCCCTCGACCCAGACGCCCCGGCCCGGCGCCCGTCCCGCCGGCACCGCCTTGGGATCGAGCCCCAGCATGGCCGCGTCGTCGCGGTCGGCCTGCCGCAGCGCGAGGCGGGCGGGGAAGGCCGAGGCGAGACGCATGGAGAAGCCGGTCCGGTCGGTGGCGAGCACCACGTGCACGCCCACCGAGGGCCCCTCGCGGGCGACCCGGTCGATCGTGTCGGGAACCCACCCGCCGTCGCGCTCGGCGAAGCGGTTCACCACCGCCTCGAAGGCGTCGACCAGCACCACCACGGTCGGGGCCTCGTCGTCGACGGTGCGCTGGCGATCGTCGACCAGGCCGGCCAGGAGCCGCACCAGGCGCTCGACGCGGTCGATGTCATCGACCGCGACCACCGCACCGGTGTGGGGCAGGCGACCGAGTCCGGCGAGGCCGCGGTTGCCACCGTCGAGGCCGTAGAGGTGCAGGGCGTCGGCCGGGGTGCCCGCCGCCAGCCCGCCGGCGAGGGTGCGCAGCACCGTGGTGCGGCCGCTGCGAGCCGTGCCCACCACCGCCAGGTTCCCGATGCTGGCCAGGTCGACCACGAAGGGGGCGCGGGCCTGCTCGGTGGGCAGGTCGGCCAGACCGACGGCCACGCTGAGGGGCCCGCCCGGGGCGCCGACCGGCGGTCCACCGTTCGCCGCCACCTCGTCTGCGGTCACCAGCCCGGGAAGGGGCGCCAGCCAAGGGGCTGACGGGAGCTCGACCCGGGCCGCGACCGCAGCCGCCGAGATGGCGTCGACCAACGCGGCCAGGTCGGTGTCGTCGGGGTCGCCCACCGCGTCGGCCGCCCCCTGGTCCGGGTCGTCGGGCAGGGGGTCGGTGCCCAGCTCCACGAGCGACACCTCGTGCGCCGTGGTGGGCAGGTCGGGGGCGGGGCCACCGGCGCGAGGGCCGCCGACCCGGGCCGCCTGGAAGGCGGTGATCTCCCGCGCCCCGGTGCGGGCCAGCGCCCGGCCGGGGAGGGTGCGCGGGATCGTCGCCGCGTCGGTCACGTCGATCACGTCGCTCGACTCCTGGGGGTCGCCGACCCGCAGGCAGAGCCTCAGGTTGACGTTGGCCCGCAGGTCGGCGGTGACGGCCCCGCCCGGGCGTTGGGTGGCCAGCACCACGTGGACCCCGAGGCTGCGGCCCCGCATGCCGATGCCCACCACGCCGGTCACGAACTCGGGGACCTCTTCGACGAGGGAGGCGAACTCGTCGATCACGATCACGAGGCGGGCCAGCTTCCCGCCGCCGGCGACGAGGTCGTCGATGTCCTTGGCGCCGGCCGCGGCGAGCACCCGTTCGCGCCGCTTCAGCTCGGCGTCGAGGCTGCGCAGCGCCCGGTCGACGAGGTGGCCGTCGAGGTCGGTGATGAGCCCGGCGCAGTGGGGCAGGCGGGCGCAGTCACGGAAGGCGGCGCCGCCCTTGTAGTCGACGAGCACGAACGACAGCGCGTCGGGCCGGTTGGCGAGGGCCAGCGACGCCACCAGGGTCTGCAGCAGCTCGGACTTGCCGGCGCCGGTGGTGCCGGCGATGAGGGCGTGGGGGCCGTCGCGGCGCAGGTCCACGGTGAAGGGGCCGGACTCGCCCACGCCCAGCAGGGCCCGCGTGGAGCGCCCGCCCGCAGCCCACCCGTCGGCCACCGCCTCCGACGTCGGCTCACCGATGCCCGCGACCTCGCAGAACCGGACGGTGCGCGGCAGCTCGGCGCGCCCGTCGCCGGCGGCGCCGAGGTCGCGCAGCGGGGCCAGGGCGCGAGTCACCCGGTCGGCGAAGGCCTGGTCGAGGCCGTCGATGAGCACGTCGGACACCGGTTCGAGCCCCGGTCGCCGCACCGTGGCCCGCGTGCCCCGCTCGCCATCGGTGACGACGGTGGCCCGGCACTCCTCGGGCAGGCTGTGGTCGTCGCCGTCGAGGCACAGGGCGAACACGCCCACCGCCGGGCCGTCGCGCAGGACGTCGGCCAGGCCCTTCAGGTGCCGCAGCCGGCGGGCGCCGTCGAGCACCAGCACCACGCGGGGCGCCTCGACGACGTCGGACCCGAAGCGCTGGCGGCGGGCCTCGGTCCGGTGGGCGACCAGGGACCGGAGCTCGGCCAGGCGGTTCTCGGCCTGCTGGCGGTCGGTGGCGATGAGGCGGGGCGCCGAGCCCTCGTGCCAGCCCTCGGTGTGGGGGGTCCAGGACAACCACTCCCAGTCGCCCTCGTCGTCGGCCGCGGTGATGAGCACGATGCGGATGTCGCGGGGGCCGTGGAGGGTCACCACCTGGGCCAGCAGGGCCCGGGCCACGGCCAGGCGGACGGGACGGAGCTCGGCCGCGATGCCCGCCACCCCGGCCGCGGCCAGGGCCACGACCACGGGCACGTTGCGCGCCGGCGGTGACGGGGCGGTGCTCTTGGCGTCACCGCCCACCACGTTCACCCGGGCCGGGCGGTCGGCGGTGCCCACCCGGAGCACGAGGTGGTCGTCGTCGGTCAGGCGGCGCTCCCACAGCCGACGCCCCGGGCCCATCGCGGTCTCGACGACCTCGCCGGGGTCGGGGAAGGCATGGCGGCGCATGCGCTCGTCGGCGACGACGGCAGCCGCCAGGCGGGTGCCGACGCTGGCCATGTCGGCCTCGTAGGTCGCCATCTGCGCCTTGTGCTCCTTGCGGCCGTGACGCCGATCGGACCACGCGTTGCTGGCCAGCATGACCGGCGAGAGGAGGATGAACAGCAGGAACGGCGACGGGCCGATCAGCGCGAACATGCCGATGCCGAGCACCGCGGGCATGAGGGCGGCGGCGATGGGGATCCTCCGCTTGGACGGCTCGCGGGGCCTGGTCGGCATGACCAGCTCCGGCGGCTCGAGTGGCGGGAGGATCCGGGGTGGCCGGTTGAACCGGCGGGTCCCGTCGGGAGCGACGGGCTCGAGCACCGGCGCCGCGGGGACAGGCCGTCGGGTCTCGACCACGCTGGCCCCGATGGTGAGGGGCTCGCGCTCCTCGACCGGGGTCGGGCCGTTCAGGCGGACACCCGCGTGACCCACCCCGTTGTGCGAGCCCATGTCGGTGACCACCACGTCCTCGGTGTCGGGGTCGCGCCGCACCGAGGCGTGGGCCCGGCTGACCTCGGGGTCGGGCAGGCTCAGCTCGACGTCCGCGCCCCGTCCGATCGAGACCTCCCCGGGCTCGGCCAGCGAGGCCTGGCGGCCGGCCTGAAGCCCGCCGGTGGCCACGACCACCAGGTCACCGACGGGCGGCTGCACCGGGTCGGCCACCGGGACACCGACCCCGACGGTGGCGCCCTGGACGACGCCGGCCTCGGCCAGGTCGTCGTCCGCTTCGAGACGACGCTCCCCCAGGAACAGCGCGGGGTCCGGTTCCTCCTCGCCGACGGCGTCGGCCACTGCGACGGCCACCGTGGCGACCGTGAGGCGGTCGGGGCCGTCGACCACCACCGGGCGAGCCCGACCGGAGCGGTCGACCACGAGGAGGTGCAACGAGGTCATCGGGCGGCGGTTCGGTCGTCCATGGGGTCCACCTTCGACGATGGCCGCGCGCCCGTGAATGGGGAGCCCTTCCCCGCTCGGCCCTTCGGGCTGTGGTCTATCAGGTCAGAGGAACCGCTTGAGCGCCACCATCGGGTCGAGCATGTTGCCCATGTTGTAGCCGCCGCCCAGGGTCTTCCAGTGCTCGATGTGCACGTGGTCGGGGCCGCCGGTCCAGTTCGTGATCTTGGCGACCCGGTCGCCGGCGTCCACCCGCTGGCCCTCCTTGACGCCGGTCGGGTCGACGTGGCGGAACACCCACACCCTGCCGTTGGCGCCCTGCACCTTGACCACGCCGCCGAAGATCTGACCGCTGTTGCCCCTTGAGGGCGTGACCTCGACGACCTTGCCGGCGATGGGCGCCCGGACGGCCGTGCCGGGCGGGGCGAACCAGTCCTTGCCGGCGTGGTACCGGTTGCCGTTGTTGTCCGGTGCCCCTTCGGCGTCGGGCACGCGGAACTCCGAGGTCGAGGTGAGCTTGGTGGCGAGGGGCTTGACCAGTCCGCCCCTCGAGCCGCCCGAACCGCCCGAGCCGCCCGACCCGTCCGAGGCCGGTTCGTAGAGGCCGCGGAGCAGGCGACGGACCTTGCGGCGGGTGGCGAGGGCGGTGGTGCCGGGGGTGAGCGACGCGATGAGCCGTTCGATCACCCGACGCTCGTCTCGGTCGGTGCGATCGGCGCCGAGGGCCCGCTCCCGGGCCTCCACGACGTAGCCGATGTCGCGGACCAGGAGGTTCCGGGCCCGGCCCACGCCGTAGTCGTCGGACAGGGCGGTGTCGAGCGCGGCACGGATCCGGCGGGTGTCACCGGCGTCATCGAGGACCAGTGCGTCGAGCGCGCCCGCGACCTCGGCCCCGTGGCGACGGACCGACTCCAACACCGCCAGGTGCCCGGTCAGACTGCGAGAGAGACGGTGCATCTGGTGGACGTCGATGGTGATGCGCCCACCCCTGCCGGTGGTGTTGCGGGGAAGCTGCCAGGGCCGCCGGCGGGTCTCACCGGTCGAGGGTTCGAGGTTGGTTGCCATCAGAGCCCTCCGAGGGTCGCGGCCTGAACGCCAGGCCGAAGCCCCTCGACCAGCGCAGCGCGCCGGTCGAGGGCGAGCGGCCAGGCGGCGAAGCCCTCGACGCCAGGATCGGCGGCCACATCGTCAACCGGCTCCACCACCGACGCGCTCACGGGCGCACGCTCGACTGCTCGCGTGCCGCCGCCCGCAACATGCGGGCCACCGCGGCGACCCGATCGTGAGCCAGGTCGATGTGGCGCTGACGGTGCCGCTCACCGGTGTGACCCCGGAACCGGTCCGCGACCAGACCCTCCCAGTACGACTCGGTCTCCCGGACGTCACGGCGCAGCTCTAGTCGCACAGCAGCCAACCGGGCCGCCTCGCGGTCCAACCGTTGAGCCAGCTCCTCGAGCCGCTCCGGAGATGTCGTCCGTGCCATGGGAGCAACGTACCGACACCTCCACCCCTGAGAAATGGGGAAGCCTTCCCACCGGCCACCAGAGCGGTGATGGCGCACCGACGGCCCCGTCTCCGGGCGCGCCGGCGCGCGGACGACCCCGCCCCCAGCGGTGCCGGGGGCGGGGTCGGGACGGATCTGGGATCGGCTCGACCGATGGGGTGGGCCCGGGTGGAAGGCTTCCGAGGGTGGGCGCCCGGCGGACCGCCGGGCTCAGGCGCCGGCCTGCTCGAGGGCCCGGGCCCGGGACCGGACCTCGTCGGACGCGTCGATGAGTGCGGTCGACAGGTTCCGCAGAGCGGGCTCGTACTCGCTGTCCCACGCGCTGCGGAACCGGTCAGCCGCACCACCCCTCCAATAGGCGGAGTCGAGCTCGGTGCGCAGCGCGCTCACGAGGTCGTCGACCTCGCCGCTGCGACCGGTGAAGCTGCTACCGAGGCTGTCGAGC
>NZ_DATLXO010000140.1:0-16767 GCF_035575815.1 Iamia sp. | reverse complement strand
CTCGTAATGAGAAGGTCCGGGGTTCGATTCCCCGCTCGGGCTCCGCTGTGGCCTGCCGTTCGTGGGCGACCTCGGCCGTCGGACGGCAGCCGGTGGCGAGTCAACGCGCGACGATGGGGTATCCCCAACTGTGCCGTGAGTGTCGAGAGATGATCCCTGAGCTGAAGACCCAGCGAGATGCCATCGCTGAACTGTGCCGCCGGTTCGGTGTGCTGCGGCTCGACGTGTTCGGGTCTGCGGTCGCCGGTGGGTTCGACGACGAGCCCAGCGACGTCGACCTCCTCGTCGACTTCGATCCGCACTCGACGAGGAGCCGCTTCGACGCCTACTTCGGTCTGAAGGAGGGCTTGGAGGACCTGTTCGGTCGTCCTGTCGATCTCGTCGCTCCGTCTGCCCTCGGCGATCCCCACTTTGCAGAGTCGGTCGCACGGAGTCGTCTCGACCTCTATGCCACGTGACCCTCGCGCCTACTTGTGGGACGCCCGGCAAGCGGCCGATCACGTGGCCACGTTCGTCGCCGGTCGCTCGTGGGATGACCACGTCCAGGACGTGATCTACGCCAGCATCGATGACCAGCTGGTGTGGGATGTCGCGATTGAGCGCGTGGGACCACTCGTCGACGCACTGACCGATCTCCTGGGCGACCGCTGAGCACCTCGGGGGCGCGGAGTGGGTTTCGGTCCGCGCTAACCGAGGGCGCGGAGGCGGTCGATGCGGGGGTTCTCCGCGCCGAGGTGGCGGACGAGGACGCCGATCACCCGGTCGAGGTCGAGGGTGCCGGCGGTGGCCATCTCCTCGAGGTCGGCCCAGTCCTTGGTCCGATCGAAGAACGCCGCGGGGTGGGCGTCGTCACTCCAGGGGGAGAGGGAGCTGCAGCCACCACGGGCGGTCGTCGAGCTCCACCGCCACGACCCACTTGACCCACCACGGCCCCCGCCGACCCGGGGCGACGAGCCGCACCGGCTCGCCGTGGCCCCGGCGCAGCGGCTCACCGCCGTACCCGACCGCGAGGTGCAGGTGGGCCCGGTCGGAGTAGGGGAGCAGCCGGCTGTAGCCGGTGAACGACGTGACCCGGATGCTCCGGGCCCGGCCGTCCTCGAGCAGCTCGGCCAGGGGCACCGCGTCCCAACGCTGGGTGCTCGACCACCCACCGGTGCAGTCGACCGTCGCCGTCACCGGTCGGGTCGCCGCCCGGAGCTCGGCGATCGTCACCGGTCGCCCTCCGATGACGAGGGGCCAGTCGTCGTCGACCGCCGACGGAGCGGTGTCGTTGAGCCAGGAGACCGCCGGCATCTGATCCGGGTCGAAGGAGCCGACGTCGTGGGAGCCCGTCGCCCGGCGCTCGCCCCCAGGCTGCGCCGTCCCCCTCACCACGACCTCCTGGGCCGCGTAGGCCGCGGCCCCGATGGCCAGCGCCGCCCCGCCCCGCAGCGCGGCGCGACGGTCGAGGTCGGCCAACCGAGGCCGTGACGGCCGGCTCCCCACGTGCCAGGCGAGTACCGGGACGAGGACCACGGCGACCAGCACGTGGGTCCACAGCGCGGTCCACTCACCGACGCCGAACCAGAGCGCGGTGGCGTGGGCCACGCCGAGGGCGATGGTCACCAAGATGCCGACCCCGAAGCCGATCGAGATCCACCGGGTGGCGCGGCCGCGACGTAGCCCGGTGTGCACCGAACCGCGGAGCTTGGCGCCTGAGAGCACCAGCACGGTCAGCCCGCAGACGCCGTGGGCCACGGTCAGCCAACGGACCCACCCGGTGCCGACGGTCCATGCGGCCAGCCCGGTGGCGAGCGCGGCCAGCAGGAGCACCTCGAGCACGACGTCGACCTGGCGGGCGGTCATCCGGGCGCGGGCCGAGCCCGCACGCGCCGGCGCCGGCTGGTGGCCCTCTCGGCCGGGTGCGCCCACGGTCCGCATGGTCCCTCCTCGTTTCCCCTGTTCCTACCGCACCGGTGACCTGAGCGGGGGGCAACCGTGTTGCGGGAGAGTGGGTGCGAGCACCACAATCGAAGCCTTGCGCTGCTGTAGCTCAGTTGGTTAGAGCGCCTGGTTGTGGACCAGGAGGCCATGGGTTCAAGTCCCATCAGCAGTACTCGGGCCGCTCCGGTGCACCGATGGCCACCAGAGACGATGAGGAGCCCACGATGGCCGCAGACGCCCGCCCCAAGGCCCGGCTGCCCAACGGCTTCGCCGACGTCCCGGCCGACGAGCTCTCGGCGCGCCTCTCGATGCTCGAGACGCTGCTGGCCAGCTACCGGCTCTACGGGTTCGCACCCCTCGAGACCCCTGCGATCGAGTACCTCGACGCCCTCGGCAAGAACCTCCCCGACGAGGACGCTCCGGACCAGGGTGTGTTCGCCCTGCGCGACGACGACGACCAGTGGGTCGCGCTGCGCTACGACCTCACCGCGCCGCTGGCCCGCTACGTCGCCCAGCACCACCAGGCGCTCCCGACCCCGTTCCGCCGGTACCAGGCCGGGCCGGTGTGGCGGCGCGAGAAGCCCGGGCCGGGCCGGTTCCGCCAGTTCACCCAGTGCGACTTCGACACGGTCGGAAGCTCGTCGATGGCCGTCGATGCCGAGGCCTGCGCCCTGCTCGCCGAGAGCCTCGAGCGCGTCGGGATCCCGCGGGGCGACTACGAGGTGCGGGTCAACGACCGCAAGGTGCTGAGCGGCATCCTCGCCCGCAGCGGGGTCACCGACGCCGGCGCGCAGCTGAACGTGCTGCGCGCCGTCGACAAGCTCGATCGCCTCGGTCTCGACGGCGTGCGCCAGCTGCTCGGGTCGGGGCGGCGCGACGCGTCCGGCGACGTCACCGCGGGGGCCGGGCTCACCGATGAGCAGGTCGAGCTGGTGCTCGCCTTCGTCAGCGCCGGCGATCCGTCACGGACCGCCGTGCTCGACACGCTCACCGACCTGGTGGGCGACGATCCCACCGGGCGGGCCGGCCTCGAGGAGCTGACGGCCATCGCCGCCGCCCTCGACTCCATGGGCGTGGGCGGCGATGTGGTCTTCGACCCCAGCGTCGTGCGGGGGCTCGCGTACTACACCGGTCCGGTGTTCGAGGCCGCCCTCACCTTCGAGACCCCGGACGAGAAGGGCCGGCCCCGCCAGTTCGGGTCCGTCGCCGGTGGGGGCCGCTACGACGACCTCGTTCGCCGCTTCACCGGCCAGGACGTCCCTGCCTGTGGGGCCAGCGTCGGCGTCGATCGCCTGCTCGCTGCGCTGCGCACCCGCCGGTCGGCCGAAGCCGGGATGACCGATTCGGGTCCCGTCGTGGTGACCGTCATGGATCGTGACCGCGTCGCCGACTACCAGTCCATGGTGGCCGAGCTCCGCGCCGCCGGGATCCGCGCCGAGCTCTACCTGGGCACCCAGAAGTTCGCCAAACAGCTCCGGTACGCAGATCAGCGCGGGGCGCCGGTCGCAGTCATCGCCGGCGAGAACGAGTTCGAGGCCGGCGAGGTGCAGCTGAAGGACCTCGCCCTGGGCGCCCGACGGGCCCGGGAGATCACCGACCGCGACGAGTGGCGCGCCGATCAGTCGGCCCAGCGCACCGTCCCCCGCGCCGGGCTGGTGGACGGGGTGCAGGAGATCCTCCGCCGATCCGGAGGCTGAACCGGAGGCTGGACCCGGCGACTGCGTCCGCGCGGGTCGGCGAGCCTGGGACCGGAGCCTCCCGTCGACAGGTCGACGCGCTACCTCGGTGGGTGCCGATCGACCTCTCGACAAGCGGAGGCGGACGCGGCAATCCGGTGCGCCGACGCGACGGTTTGGTATGGTGCCCGGGCATGACACCCGTGGTCTCGTCCCGCTCGCGGTTGGCGGCCGTGGCCGGCGTGGTCCTCCTCGCCGTGGCCGCGTGCTCGGGCGGCACTTCCGCAGCCGACGGCGACGGGTCCTCGACCACGGCAACGATCGAGGCCGAGGGCATCAGCCCGAGCTCAGAGGCGGGTGACGTCGAGGGGGAGGCGGGTGACGTCGAGCCCGAGGAGCTCGACGCCGGGGCCGACCTCTACGCCGTGCCGGACCCGATCCCCGAGGACGAGCACGGCACCCTGCTGCGCTACCAGGAGATCACGCCCACACAGGTCGAAGGGTCGACGACCTGGCGGGTGATGTACCTCTCGGAGTCGCTGGAGGGCGAGTCCATCGTCGTCACCGGCACGGTGCTCGTGCCCACCGCCCCCGCCCCGGCGGAGGGTCGGATGGTGGTGGCCAACGCGCACGGCACCACCGGCATCGCCGACGAGTGCGCCCCGTCCAAGGACGGCGGCGACGTGGCGCTGGCCCTGATGGGCCCCGTCCTCGACGCGGGATGGGTCGTGACCTCGACCGACTACGAGGGATTGGGCACGCCCGGTCGCCACCCGTACCTCGTGGGCGAGAGCGAGGGGCGCGGCGTGATCGACTCGGTGCGGGCCGCGGCGCAGCTGCCCGACGCCGAGCTGGGCGACCAGCTGGCCCTCACCGGCTACTCCCAGGGCGGCCACGGCGCCCTGTGGGCCGGCGAGATCGCTGCCGAGTGGGCTCCCGAGCTTGAGGTGGTGGGCACCTTCGCCGGAGCCCCGGCCACCGAGATCGATCTGATCCTGCAGGTCGCGCCCAGCCTTCCCCAGGCCGGGTTCGCCTACATGATCGTGGCCGGGATCGCTGCGGCCTACCCCGAGGCCGACCCGGCGCTGTTCCTCACCGACGAGGGGGTGGCGCGCCTCGATGCCGTCGACGAGGGGTGCATCGGTGAGATCTTCGCGGCGGTCTCCGGTGTCCCGGCGACCGACCTGGTGCGGGCCGGCGGCGCAGAGGTCGAGCCGTGGAAGTCCCTCGCCGTGGAGAACAACCCGGGGCAGGTCACGACCGACGCGCCGATCCTCATCATCCACAGCGAGCAGGACGACACCGTGCCCGTCGCCCTGAGCGGGATCCTCGAGGGCCGCATGTGCGGCCTGGGCCAGGTGGTCGAGCTCCGGGTGCTCCCCGAGGGCGGAAGCCACGGCGGCGCCGCACCAGAGGCCTTCCGCCAGGGCCTCGAGTGGCTCACCGGCCTGGTGGAGGGGACCGAGCCGGTCGACGGCTGCGCGGCCTGACCGCCCGGCCCCCGGTGCGGGCGTCGTTTCCTGGTCGGAGGGCAGGGGTACCGGACCGACATGGAGACCGTGGGCCCCTACCGCCTCGACGCGCTCGTCGGCCGGGGCACCACGGGCTCGGTGTGGCGCGCGACCCGCACCGGGGCCCTGGCCCACGTGGTGGCGGTGAAGCGGGCCCGCACGGCGACCAGCGACGAGGGCACCGCCCGGCTCCGCCGCGAGGCCGAGATCCTCGCCGAGCTCGACCACCCCCACATCGTGCGGGTCATCGACGTGCTCGACGACGGCGACGCGGTGGCCATCGTGATGTCGTTCGCCCGGGGCGGATCACTCCACGACCTCCTCGCCGAGCGCGGCCGCCTCACGCCCGGCCAGACCGTCGCCGTCCTCTCCCGCATCGCCGATGCCCTCGGCTCGGCCCACCGTCGCGGCGTGTTCCACGGCGACGTGAAGCCGGCCAACATCCTCTTCACCACCGACGGCGAACCCCTCCTCGGTGACTTCGGCGTGGCCCAGCACCTCCTGCCCGGGCTCGCCGGCCTCGCCGGCGTGGGGGGGTTGCCCACCGTCGAGGGCACTGCCGGCTACGTCGACCCGGCCCTCGTGGAGAGCGGGCGGCCCGAGCCCCGCAACGACGTCTACGGGCTCGCGGTGGTCGCGTACCTCTGCCTCACCGGCCGGTTGCCCCACGCCGGCACGACATCTCGCGAGATCCTCGCCGCGGCCGAGGTGGGTGACCACCCGACCCTGCTCGACGACGAGGCGGTGCCGCCCCGGCTGGCCGAGCTGGTCGAGGCCGCCCTGGCCCGCGAACCGTCCCGCCGGCCGGCGTCGGCCGAGGCCATGGCCGTCAGCCTGCGGGCGACGGTGAGCCCGAGCCAGGTGGCGTTGCCGGGGGTCGCCCTGGCGGTCGTCGCCCCCCACGACGACGACCGACCACCAGCGGATGATCCCGACGACGTCGACGGCGAGGCCGGCGTCGGTGCGGGGGCCGGGCGGCGCGCCGTGGGGGCGGCGACGCCGGACGGTGCGACCCCTCCGCCTCGGGGCACCCGAGCCTTCGGCCCCCGCCCTCCCGAGCCCGACGCCGAGCCCGAGGCCGGCCGCCCGCTCGTGACCGGCCTGGTGGTGGTCGTCCTCCTCGCCGGCGCGATCGGCGGCGGGCTGTGGGCCCGGGCCCGACTGGCCGCCGAGCAGGCCCCGGGCCGGGTCGCGGTGGAGGCCGGCGGCACCCCGCGCGGCATCGAGTGCCCGACGGTGCCCGCCATCGAGGTGCCGAACGGGGCGGAGGAGCTCACGGCCGACTTCGAGGGCGACGGCTGCCCCGTCCAGGTGGTCTGGGACGGGCGGGTGATGCGCTTCCGACTGGAGGCGACCGACGCGGAGCCCCGCACTTTCCAGTTCGAGCCCGAAGCCGGGGGCCGGGGTCAGCTCATGGTCGGCGACTGGGACTGCGACGGGGCCGACACCCCCGCGTTCTACCAGCCGGGCACCGGTCGGGTGGCCTACTTCAGCGACGTCCCCGAACGGGTGCAGGGAGAGGTCGACGCCCAGTTCGTCGACACCGGTGTCATCGACGGCCGGGCCGAGGTCGCCGCCGACGACGACGGCTGCGACACCGTCGAGGTCTCGGCCCAGGCGTAGCCCGGGTCCGTCGTCGACCACAGGGGCGTAGGGTTCCGGGGGTCGGCGCCGCCTGGCGGCGCGTGCACACCAGTGCCAGGGCCGAAGAGGAGCGAGGAGATGGCGGGATGGGGTGATGACCCGGTGCTCGCCGAGCTCCGGGGGCTCCTGTACGAACAGGGCTGGCGCCCGGTGCGGGTGATCGAGGCCACCGACGGCGACGCGGTCGAGGTCGAGGGCCCCGACGGCGACCGCCGCACCTTCACCTCGGACCACATCGCGTTCCACCGCTTCGTCGAGGGCCTGGGCGAGGACTTCGACCTCTAGCCACCCGGCCGCGGCCTCGGTCCCATGGCGGGGGGAGCGGCCAGCACCCGGACCGCTACGGTTGGACCATGGTTCGTGTGGTGATCTCCGATGGCTGACCAGGCCACCTTCGCCGATGCCGCCATGCCCCTGATGGGGTCGCTGTACTCGGCCGCGCTGCGGATGACCCGCAACCCCGCCGATGCGGAGGACCTGGTGCAGGAGACCTACCTGAAGGCCTACCGGGGCTACGGCGGCTTCGAGGAGGGCACCAACCTCAAGGCCTGGCTCTACCGCATCCTCACCAACACCTACATCAACATCTACCGGGCCAAGAAGCGCCGCCCGGACGAGACCGACCTCGACGAGGTCGAGGACCTGTACCTCTACCGCCGCCTCGGTGGCCTCGAAGCGGCCCAGATCAGCCGCTCGGCCGAGGACGAGCTGATGGACTGGTTCACTGAGGACGAGGTCAAGGAGGCCGTCGAGGACCTCCCCGAGCAGTTCCGACTCGCCGTGCTCCTGGCCGACGTCGAGGGCTTCTCCTACAAGGAGATCGCCGAGATCCTGGAGATCCCGATCGGCACGGTGATGAGCCGGCTCCACCGGGGAAGAAGTCGTCTCCAGAAGTCGTTGTACGACTTCGCACGGAGTCGTGGCCTCGCGGACGAGGACACCGACCCCGACGCACCGCCCCGCCGCCAGACGCAGAAGGCTCGTTGAGCACCCCCTCCCATGGACGATTGCCACGACGCTCTCCACGAGCTCTACCAGTACATCGACGGTGAGCTCACCGAGGGGCGACGTGCGGACATCACCTCGCACCTGAACGCGTGCGGGGAGTGCTTCGAGGCCTTCGACTTCCAGGCCGAGCTGCGTCAGGTCGTGGCCCACAAGTGCCGCGACGAGGTGCCCGAGGCCCTGAAGGCTCGCGTCGCCCACCTGATCGAGGGCGAGGCCTGACCGTGCCCCGGGCCCGAGCCTCCGCTCCGGTCCGGTCTGTTCCGCCTCCCCTGGCGCGCACCTGCGCCGAGGAGGGGTGCACCACGCGCCTCTCGGTCTACAACGACGCCGCCCACTGCTCGCTGCACTGCCCCGCGGAGCTGCTGCGCACCCGCGGCCGACACATCGCCTGACCGGCCCATCCGGGCGACGACGCGGGGCAGGGCGCCGGCCCCGTCGCCGCTCGCTGACCCTGCGCCTGCGGTTGGGGGGCGCCCGGTGCCGCCCCTAGGATTGCGCCCATGCTCCTCGGTGCCGTCGTCTGGACCCAGTGGATGGCCGTCGGCTTGGCCATAGGCGTCGTCCTGGCCACGATCGCCACGATCGTCGGCTACTTCCGCTCCGTCGTCCGGCCCAAGTACCCGCCCCGCGGGTCGCGCCGGGCCTGATCGGACCCACGACGTGTCCCCGAGCGCGATCGACTGGGCGCTGGCCGAGCGCGTGGCCGTGCGCGCCGCGGGCACCGACCCCTTCGCCCGGTCGTACCACGCGGACTCCCTGGTCGCAGACTTCCATGAGCTGACCTCCCTGGCCGAGGAGCAGGTCGCTCTGGCCACCGGCCTGCGCAGCCTGGCCGGCCCGGCGCGGGCCCGTGTCGATGACCGGGCCGCGTGGATCCGGGCCAACATCGCCTCGTTCCAGCGCCTGCTGCGACCGGTCACGAACCGCCTCGAGGAGAAGGTCGGCTCGGGGATGCTGGCCCCGGTCGCCCGCCGGGCCGCGGGCGCCGAGGTCGGCGCCCTGCTGGGGTGGATGTCGGGCCGGGTGCTCGGCCAGTACGACCTGCTGGTCATCGAGGACGAGGACCCTGAGGAGCAGGACCTGGTCCACTACGTGGGGCCCAACATCTTGGCCCTGGAGAAGAAGTTCGCCTTCCCACCTCGTGAGTTCCGCCAGTGGCTGGCCCTCCACGAGGTCACCCACCGCATGCAGTTCACCGGCATCCCGTGGATGCGCGCGCACTTCCTCGGCCTGGTCGACGGCATGGTCTCCGCCGTCGACGACGACCCCAAGGAGCTCCTCAGCGCCGTCACCCGCGCCGCCGAGGAGATCCGCCAGGGCCGCAACCCCCTCGACGATGGGGGCATCGCCGCCCTGTTCACCACGCCCGCCCAAAAGGATCTGATGGAGCACATCGGCGGCCTCATGAGCCTGCTCGAGGGCCACGGCGACGTCACCATGGACCGCGCCGGCGCGGACCAGATCCCCAGCGCGGTGCGCTTCGGCCAGGTGCTGCGCCAACGGCGCCAGCAGGCCAACCCCGTGATCAAGGTCGTGCAGAAGCTGATCGGCCTCGACGCCAAGCTCAAGCAGTACGAGGAGGGCGAGCGCTTCATCGAGGCCGTCGAGGGCGCCGGCGGCCCCATGACGCTCGACCAGGCGTGGGAGGAACCGGCCAACCTGCCCACCATGGCCGAGATCCGCGACCCCGACGCCTGGCTCCACCGGGTCGGCGTGGTCGAGCCCGCCGCCTGACCGAACAGGCGCCCCGGTGACGCCTGACCGTGCTGGAACGGTGGCAGTGCTGGCGCGGCGGTGCGCGTTCCCGGCGCCGGGGACCGAGGTCACCGCCGCGGTGTCGGGCGGGGCCGACTCACTCGCGCTGCTGGTGCTGGCCGTCGGGGCCGGGTGCCAGGTGACCGCCGTGCACGTCGACCACGCTCTTCGGCCCGGTTCGGCCGAGGAGGCCGACGTGGTGGCCGCCGCTGCGGGCCGGTACGGCGCTCGCTTCCGGGCGGAGCGGGTGGAGGTCGGGCCCGGTCCGAACCTCGAGGCCCGGGCCCGCGCTGCCCGTTGGTCGGTGCTCCCCGCCGATGCGTGCACCGGTCACACCCTCGATGATCGGGCCGAGACGGTGCTGGTCAACCTGCTGCGAGGGGCGGGGTCGACCGGCCTCGGGGCCCTGCGCCCCGGCCCTCGCCACCCGATCCTCGCCCTCCGCCGGGCCGAGACCCACGCCCTGTGCGCAGCCGAGGGCCTGACCCCGGTCGCCGACCCGTCGAACGACGACCCGCGCTTCGTCCGCAACCGGGTCCGCCACGAGGTGCTGCCCCTGCTCGCCGCCGTGGCCGGTCGCGACCTGGTGCCGGTGCTGGCCCGCCAGGCCGGGCTGCTGGCCGACGACGCCGATCTGATCGACACCCTCGCCGCCGCGGTCGACCCCACCGATGCCGCCGCCCTGTCCGCCGCGCCCGTCGCGCTGGCCCGGGCGGCTCTGCGGATCTGGCTGCGACCGGCCGGCGGAGGCCACCCGCCCTCGACCGCGGCCGTCGAGCGCGTGCTCGCCGTCGCCGCCGGCACCCACGTGGCCACCGAGCTCGCCGGGGGCTGGCGCGTCCACCGCTCGGCCCAGCGCCTCCACCTCGAGCCCCCGTCACCCGGTGGACGTCAACCTTGAGCGGTTGACGTCGCCAGGAGCGGTCAACCGCTCAAAGTCTGGGGGCTACCGGCGGGGTGGGGGGTCGGAGCCGGTACCGTGCGGCCGATGGATCCTGCGCCCTCATCGTCGGACGATCCAGCGCTCGGAGAGGTCGTCGTGAGCGAGGCGGACATCGCCCGCCGGGTGGCCGAGCTGGGCGCCGAGATCTCCACGGACTACGCGGCGCGGACCCCGTTGCTCGTCGGTGTCCTGAAGGGCGCCTTCGTGTTCATGGCCGACCTGGCGCGGGCCATCGACCGGCCTGTCGAGTGTGACTTCATGGCCGTCTCTTCCTACGGTGCCGCGACCAAGACGAGCGGGGTGGTCCGCATCGTCAAGGACCTCGACCTCGACCTCACCGGCCGTGACGTGATCATCGTCGAGGACATCATCGACAGCGGCCTCACCCTCCAGTACCTGCGCCGGAACCTCCTGGCCCGGGGCCCGGCCAGCCTCGAGGTCTGCGCCTTGCTCCTCCGGGAGGGCCAGCAGAGGGGCGACCTCGGCCTCCGCTACGTCGGGTTCAGCATCCCGCCTGACTTCGTGATCGGCTACGGCCTCGACGTCGCCGAGCGCTACCGGAACCTGGCCGACGTCCGCACCTACGAGGGGGCTCCGTGACCGCGACCGCCCGCCCCGACGACGGCCCCGTGCCCGTTCGCCCTCCCACCGGTCCCACCGGCGGCGTCGACGAGGCCCGCGTGGCCGCCGCCGTCCGCGAGCTGCTCGACGCCATTGGCGAGGACATCGAGCGCCAAGGGCTCCTCGACACGCCCGCTCGCGTGGCCCGGCTGTGGACCGAGGTCGCCTCTGGCCTCCACGAGGACCCTCGTCGCCACCTGAGGATCACCTTCGAGGCCGATCACGACGAGATGGTCATGGTGCGCGACATCCCGATGTACTCGATGTGCGAGCACCACCTCATCCCCTTCGTCGGCCAGGCGCACGTCGCCTACATCCCCAACGACGACGGTCGGGTCATCGGCCTCTCGAAGGTGGCCCGCCTCGTCGACGGCTACGCCCGGCGCCCGCAGGTGCAGGAGCGCCTCACGGCCCAGGTGGCCGACGCGCTCTCCGAGACCCTCGAGCCCAAGGGCGTCATGGTCGTCGTGGAGGCCGAGCACCTGTGCATGTCGATGCGTGGCGTGCGCCAGGCCGGCACCTCCACCGTGACCTCGGCGGTGCGAGGGCTGTTCCGCTCGAGCGTGGCCACCCGCCAGGAGGCCATGCGCTTCATCACGCGAGGTGCCCGCTAGGCGGCGGGCGGCCGCCGACCACGACCCGGGCTCGCCGCGAGCCCCGAGAGGACGACCCGTGCACAAGGCGGCTCCCGCCCACGACCAGGGCGACGAGCACATCGAGGTGGGGCCTCCGGTGCAGGAGGCCGCCGGCGTCAAGGCGGTGGTGGCCAGCACCCGCATGGCGATCGAGCAGATGGGCCTGCGCCGAAGCCTCACCTCGCTGCTCCGGATCAACCAGACGGATGGCTTCGACTGCCCGGGGTGCGCCTGGCCCGAGCCCGGCGACCGCTCCCACGCCGAGTTCTGCGAGAACGGGGCCAAGGCGGTGGCCGAGGAGGCCACCCGCCGCACCGTCGGGGCCGACCTCTTCGCCCGCCACACCGTCGCGGAGCTCGCCGGGCGCAGCGACCACTGGCTCGGCCAGCAGGGCCGTCTCACCGAGCCGGTGGTCCTCCGGCCCGGCTCCGAGCACTACGCGGCGATCTCGTGGGCCGACGCCTACGACCTCGTCGCCGGCGAGCTGCGCGCCCTCGACCACCCCGACCAGGCGATCTTCTACACCTCGGGCCGCACCAGCAACGAGGCCGCCTTCGCCTACCAGCTCTTCGTCCGGGCCCTCGGCACCAACAACATGCCTGACTGCTCGAACATGTGCCACGAGTCGAGCGGCGCGGCGCTGAGCGAGACCCTCGGCTCCGGCAAGGGCACGGTGCTGCTCGACGACATCCACGACACCGACCTGATCCTCGTGGTGGGTCAGAACCCCGGCACCAACCACCCGCGGATGCTCACGGCCCTCGAGGTGGCCAAGGAGGGCGGAGCCCGGATCATCGCCGTGAACCCGTTGCCCGAGGCCGGACTGGTGCGGTTCAAGAACCCGCAGCGCCCCAAGGGCGTGATCGGCCGGGGCACCGAGCTGGCCGACCAGCTGTTGGCGATCAGGGTGAACGGCGACCTGGCCCTGTTCCAGGCCCTCGGCGCCCGGCTCCTCGACGAAGACGCGCGCCGAGGCGGGCGCGACGCCACCGAGCCCGTGCTCGACCACGCCTTCATCGAGCGCCACACCGACGGGTTCGAGGCCTACGCCGCCCACGCCGCCACCCTCGACCCCGCCGCGGTGGCCGAGGCCACGGGCCTGGCCGAGGCCGAGATCGACCGCACCGCCGAGCTGGTCATGGGCGCTGATCGCATCATCGTGTGCTGGGCCATGGGTCTCACCCAGCACCGCAACTCGGTCGCCACGATCCGCGAGATCGTCAACTTCCTGTTGCTGCGGGGCAACGTGGGGCGTCCCGGGGCCGGGGCCTGCCCGGTGCGGGGTCACAGCAACGTCCAGGGTGACCGCACCATGGGCATCGACGACAAGCCGGCGTCGCAGTTCCTCGACGCCCTGGGCGCGGAGTTTGCCTTCACCCCGCCCCGCGAGCACGGCCACGACACGGTGGAGGCCATCCGGGCCATGGCTCGGGGCGAGACCCGGGTGTTCATGTCCATGGGCGGCAACTTCGGCGCCGCCGCGCCCGACACCGACGTCACCCTCGCCGCCCTCGGCCGCTGCGGGCTGACCGTCCACGTCTCGACCAAGCTCAACCGCACCCACACCGCGCCGGGGGCGACATCGCTGATCCTGCCGTGCAAGGGGCGCACCGACCGCGACGAGCAGGGTGGCCGCCCCCAGGCCGTCACCGTGGAGGACTCCATGGGCATGGTCCACTCGTCTCGCGGGCTCCTGCGGCCCCCGGTCGACGAGCTGCCGAGCGAGGTCGAGGTCGTCGCCCAGATCGCGCGCCGCTCGGTGGCGGATCGGGCCCAGGTCGACTGGGAGGGCCTCCAGGCCGACTACTCCCGCATCCGCGACCACATCAGCCGGGTGGTGCCGGGCTTCGAGGACTACGACCGGCGGGCGGCGGAGCCCGGTGGCTTCACCCTGCCCAACGGCCCCCGCGACAGCCGCACCTTCGCCACCGCCACGGGCACGGCCCGCTTCACCGTGAACCCGCTCGAGATCCTGCGGGTGCCCGAGGGGCGCCTGCTGCTGCAGACCGTGCGCAGCCACGACCAGTACAACACCACGATCTACGGCCTGGACGACCGCTACCGCGGCATCCGTCAGGGTCGCCGCGTCGTGTTCGTCAGCCCCGATGACCTCGAGGTGCTCGGGTTCACCGACGGAGACCACGTCGACGTGGTCTCCGAGTGGAGCGACGGTGACCGTCGCGCGCCGGGTTTCCGGTTGGTGTCCTACCCGGTGGCGCGCGGGACCTGCGCCGCCTACTTCCCGGAGGCCAACGTGCTCGTCCCGCTGGGCAGCACGGCCGAGGTGAGCAACACGCCGACCTCGAAGTCGATCATCGTCCGCTTCGAGCACACCGCCGCCGAGGCCTGAGAGGCCGAGCGGACAGGGCCACCCCGGGGGCGTGACCGACGAGGCCGTAGATTCGCCCGAGTGGCCCCCGATCGACCTCTCGTCATGGGGGTCGTGAACGTCACGCCCGACTCGTTCTCCGACGGCGGGCGCTACCTCGACCACGAGGCGGCCGTCGCCCACGGGCTTCGCCTGGTGGCCGAGGGGGCCGACGTGATCGACGTGGGCGGTGAGTCCACCCGTCCCGGCGCGGAGCCGGTGCCCGACGCCGAGGAGCTCGACCGGGTGGTGCCCGTCGTCGCCGCCCTCAGCCCGGAGGTGCGGGTGTCGGTCGACACCCGCAAGGTGGTCGTGGCCACCGCCGCCATCGCCGCCGGCGCCACGCTGGTCAACGACGTCTCGGCCTCGCTGCACCAGGTCGCGGCCGACGCCGGCGTGGGCTGGGTGGCGATGCACATGCTCGGCGACCCCCGCACCATGCAGCAGCGCAACCCTCGCTACGGCGACGTGGTGGCCGAGGTGGCGGCGTTCCTGGTCGAGCGGGCCGAGCGGGGCCGCACCGCGGGGGTGCGGGAGCTCTGGATCGACCCCGGCATCGGCTTCGGCAAGACCGCCGCCCACAACCTGGCTCTGCTCGGCCGGCTCGACGAGCTGGTCGCGACCGGTTTCGGAGTGATGGTGGCCACGAGCCGCAAGCGCTTCCTCGGCGCCCTGCTGGCCCGCGCCGATGGCGTCGACGAGCCGGTGCCGGCCGGCGACCGGCTCGAGGGGTCGTTGGCCACCGCGGTGTGGTGCTACGCGGCGGGCGCGGGCATGGTGCGGGCCCACGACGTGGCCGAGACCGTGGCCGCGGCCCGGATCGTGTCGAACGGTCCCCGCCCCGTATCCTGAGCCGGCGCCGCCGCGGCACGCCTCCCGCCTCTCGTGGCGTGATGGGGCATGATCGGAGGCGGCTCGCGGAGGCCCCGGCACGGGGTCGGGCCGCGCACGATTGCAACCGAGAGGACACACCCCCGATGGGGATGAAGGGCAAGTGGGCCCAGGGCATCCGCCCCCGCAACTTCTCCTGGGTCATCAAGGACCGCTTCGCGGTCTGCGAGCGGCCCGGTGGGTACGGCGCCAACCACCGACGGGTGCGCCGCCAGGAGGAGATCATCTGGGTGCGCGAACAGGGGTTCAGCAAGGTGATCTCGATCATCCCGGCCAACCACAACCTCCACAGCTACACCGAGCTCGAGGTGGCGTGGATGCACCGGCCGTTCCGGTCCCACGACGACCCCCCCGCCGTGCTGGCCCTGCTGTTCCCCGAGATCGATGCCCTCCTGGCCGGCGGTGAGCGCGTCCTGCTCCACGGCGACGAGCTGGGCGACCGCATCGCCGGGCTGGTGGCGGCGTACGTGATCTGGTCCGGGCTCGTGCCCGAGGCGCCGAAGGCCACCATGCTCGTCGAGCGCATGCTCACCCGCCAGATCGGCCCCGTCGGCCGTGAGCTGGTCGCCCTGGCCCCGACCATCCCCGACGCCCGTGTCTGAGCTGACGACCCCCGACCGCATCGAGCTGCGGGGCCTCACCGCCCTGGGGGTGTGCGGTGCCCTGCCCGAGGAGCAGGACCGCGCCCAGCCCCTCGAGGTCGACCTCGACATCGAGGCCGACCTGAGCCCGGCCGGCGAGTCCGACGACCTCGACGAGACCGTTGACTACGGCGCCGTGTGCGAGCTGGTCGAGCGGGTCATCACGACCGAGCGCTTCCGCCTGCTCGAGCGCCTCTCGGCCCGGATCGCCGAGCTGATCCTCTCCGACGACAGGGTGCTCGGCGTCACCGTCACGGTGCGCAAGCTGCGTCCGCCGGTGGCGCAGATCATCGCCACCTCGGGGGTCCGCATCACCCGTCGTCGGACGGTGTGAGCGACCCGGGCACCGAGGCCCGAGGCCCGGGTTCGGCTCCGTCGCGCCGGGTGCTGCTGGGCCTCGGCTCCAACCTCGGTGATCGGGTCGGCCACCTGCGCGGGGCGATCGCCGCCCTCGGTGACGAGGTGGTCGCGACCTCCGACGTGTTCGAGACGGCGCCGGTCGGTGGCCCCGATCAGGGACGGTACCTGAACGTGGTGGTGGCCATGCGGACCGCCGTGGGGGCGCGGGCCCTGCTCGCCCGGGGCCAGGCCCTCGAGGCCGATGCGTCGCGGGAGCGCACGGTGCGGTGGGGCCCCCGCACCCTCGACGTCGACATCTTGTGGATCGACGGCGAGCGCCACGCCGAGCCGGACCTTGCGGTGCCGCACCCTCGCATGGCCGAGCGGGCCTTCGTGATGGTGCCCCTCGCCGATGTCGCCCCTGACCTGGTACCCGCCGGCTGGTCGGCTCCGGGTCAGGAGGTCACGCGGCTGGGCCCGCTCGGAGCCGTATCGTAGGGCGGCGCCTGCCCGGGAGGACGCGAGGTCGGCTGCTACCGTCGAACGGCGGCGGCAGAGAGGTGAGCTGGGAGATGTCCGAGACGGAGACCGGGGCTGCGTCTCCTCCCACCCAGGCGCGACGGCGGCTGGTCGCCATCGCCCTTGCCCGGCGGCCCCACCTGGCGCTGCACGAGCTGCACTCGATCCTCGAGCGCCTCGACCTCGGGGTCGACACACCCACCCTGGTCGCCGACCTCGACGCCCTCGGTTACGACGTGGACGACGAGGAGGAGGAGGAGGAGGAGGAGGGACCAGCGGGGCCGGTCTCGGGC
>NZ_DATLXO010000139.1:0-11992 GCF_035575815.1 Iamia sp. | reverse complement strand
GCCCCGGCGACGGGAGACGAGGTGGGGCCCGACGAGGTCTGAGGGGCGCGGCGGCGCCGTCAGCGCTTGGCGGCTCGGAAGCCGTCGGCCTCGGCGGCCGCGGGAGATGGGTAGCACCGCTCGGGTCGGGTGCGGTCGTAGGAGAGCCCGCCGGGGACGTGGAAGATGCGGCTGGCCTCCTTGGCCTTCACCGGGTACCCGTCGGGACAGGCGCCCTCCACCGGCGCCACCCACGTCGCGTCGCCGTCGGGCATCGGTGCCCCGGTCACCACCGGTGCGCGGCCGGCAGAGTCCGCTGGGGACCCAGGCGGCAGGGGGTCGACCTCGACCGGGGGGAGAGTGACCTCGGGGACGGTCGTCGAGGGGGCGGTCGTCGAGGGGGCGGTCGTCGAGGGGGTGGTCGTCGAGGGGGCGATCCTCGAGTGGGCGATCGTCGAGGGGGCGATCGTCGAGGGGGCGGGAGCGACCGGGGAGGGAACCGTCGAGGGGGTGGGCACCGAGCTCACGGGGTCATCGCCGGGGGCCCGGGTCGATGCCACCGGCGGCGGACGGGACAGGGCGGGGGTCCCGGTGCCCACCGCGCCAGGCGGGCGCCGCCGCTCGCCCACCGCCCGTGCCAGGGCGATCACCAGCCCGACGAGCACACCGAGGACGAACGCGTTGCGGAGCCGACGCATGGGCATCGATGCTACGGCCTCAGTCACCGTAGGCGTGGCGTCGGTCACCGGCGAAGATACCACCGGCAAACTGCCGCCCTGGTGGGGCCCCGACGCCCACCAGGGTGGCAGTTTCGTTCGAGTGAGGGCGACCACGGCGTCACCCTCGGACGAGGTGGCTCAGGCGACGGCCTTGGTCTCGGGGAGGCCGTCGGTCCGGCCGCCGGAGGCCTGCACGATGCGCTGGCACATGCGCTTGAAGATCAGCACGTGGAACGGGATCAGGACGTACCAGTAGACGCGACCCAGCAGCCCCCGCGGGTGGAACAGGGCCCGCTGGCGCACCCGGGTGCGACCGCCGTCGGTGGAGTCGATGCGCCACTCGAGCCACGCCTCACCGGGCAGTCGCATCTCGGCCCGGAGGCGGATCAGGTGGGGTGGCTCCACCGCCTCGACGCGCCAGAAGTCCACTGCGTCGCCGATGCCCATGCGGTCGGGGTGACGGCGACCGCGCCGCATCCCGACGCCGCCGACGAGCTTGTCGATGACGCCCCGCGCGCTCCACAGCAGGGGTGTGACGTACCAGCCCCGCTTCCCGCCGATGCCCTCGACGGTGGCGAAGACCGCCTCCGGTTCGGCGTCGGTGGTGACCTCCTGCTCGTCGGCCAGCAACCGGCCGCCGGCCCAATCGGGGTCGGTGGGCATCGGGTCGGCCGGGGTCCGGCCCGGGAGCGCCGCGTCGGACCACCGGGTCGTGACCTCGAGGTCGGCGACCCTCCGCAGGGCCAGCTCAAGGGAGCGCTCGAAGCCCATGGGGGTGTGGTCGATCACGTCGGAGATGGGCCGCTCATCGACGTAGACCTCGCTGATGAGGCTCTCGACGAGGGGCCGGGCCAGCTCGGACGGCAGCGGGGTCACGAGCCCGATCCAGAGCGAGGACAGGGTCGGCGAGAGCACCGGGACCCGCTGGATGATGCGCTTGGGCAGCCCGGCGACCCGGGCATGGGTGCGCATCATGTCGGCGTAGCTGAGGATGTCGGCCCCGCCGACCTCGAGGATCCGGCCATCGGCCTCGGGGGTGTCGATCACGCGGACCAGGTAGGTCAGCACGTCGCGGATGGCGATGGGCTGGCAGCGGTTGTCGACCCACCGGGGCGTCACCATGGCCGGGAGGACCTCGACGAGCGAGCGCAGCATCTCGAAGCTGGCCGAGCCCGACCCGATGATCACCGCGGCGCGCAGCTCGGTGACCGGCACCGGGCCGTCGGCCAGCACCCGACCGACCTCGTGGCGGCTCTTCAGGTGGGGGCTGAGGTCGGGGTCGCCGTCGTCGCCCAGGCCACCGAGGTACACGATGCGCCCCACCCCGGCGCCGGCCGCGGCGTCGCGGAAGGTCGCCGCCACCTCCCGGTCACGCGTCGCGAAGTCCTTGGTTCCCCCCATCGAGTGCACCAGGAAGTAGGCACTCTCGACGCCCTCCATGGCCTCGGCCACCGAGTCGGCGTCGGTCAGGTCACCCTCGACCACCTCGACACGGTCCCACCACGCTTCGTCGGCCAGCTTGGCCGGGGTCCGCACCAAGCAGCGCACCCGGTACCCGGCCTCGAGCAGCTCGGGCACCAGCCGACCTCCGATGTAGCCGGTGGCACCGGTGACGAGGACGGGCTGGGACGGATCCATCTGCTCCGTCTACCCCTTGCCGGCGGCCCGACACGGGTCGGGGCCGTCTCCGCCCGGCGGGGTCAGGCGGTGGACGGGAGCCAGGTCGGGCGGGTGTCCTCGTAGGCGTCGATGACGTCGGCCCGGCGCAGGGTGATGGCGATGTCGTCGAGCCCCTCGAGGAAGCGATGGCGCACCGAGTCGTCGAGGGGGAACTCCGCGGTGAGCCCGATGGCCGGGGCCTCGAGGGTGCGGCGCTCGACGTCGATGGTGATCTCGAGGGTCGGATCGGCCTCGACCGCCCGCATCAGGTGCTCGCTCACCTCGGCCGACACCACCACGGGCACGAGCCCGTTCTTGGCTGCGTTGTTGCGGAAGATGTCTCCGAAGCGGGGCGACACCACCGCCTGGAACCCGTACTGCTGGATGGCCCACACCGCGTGCTCGCGCGACGAGCCGGTACCGAAGTTCGAGCCCGCCAACAAGATGGTCGCGCCGGCGTGCTCCTCTCGGTTGAGCACGAAGGCGCGGTCGTCGCGCCACTCGGAGAAGAGGCCCTTCTCGAACCCGGTGCGAGAGACCTGCTTGAGCCAGTCCGACGGGATGATCTGGTCGGTGTCGACATCGGAGCGGTCGAGGGGCACGGCGGTGCCGGTGACGATGTGCACTGCATCCATGTCTCTCAGGCTCCGGCTCCGGCGGGGGCGAGGTCGGCGGGGGTGGCGAAGTGCCCGGCGATGGCCGTGGCCGCGGCGACGGCGGGGGACACGAGGTGGGTGCGCCCGCCCCGACCCTGACGGCCCTCGAAGTTGCGGTTGCTGGTCGACGCGCAGCGCTCGCCGGCCACCAGCTTGTCGGGGTTCATGGCCAGGCACATCGAGCACCCTGGGTCGCGCCAGTCGAAGCCGGCGGCGCGGAGCACGGCGTCGATGCCCTCGGCCTCGGCCTGCTCCTTGACCTTCCACGAGCCGGGCACGACGAGGGTGCGCAGCCCCGACGACACCCGTCGCCCCTCGGCCACCGCCGCCACGGCCCGCAGGTCCTCGATGCGCCCGTTGGTGCACGAGCCGATGAACACGGTGTCGACGGCGACCTCGGTGAGCGGGGTGCCGGCGGCGAGGCCCATGTACTCGAGGGCTCGTTCGGCGGCGTTGCGCTCGACCGGGTCGGCGAAGGCGCTCGGGTCCGGCACCGACGCGGTGATGGGCGAGACCTGCCCCGGGTTGGTGCCCCACGAGACGTGGGGGAAGATCTCGGCGCCGTCGAGGCGCACCTCCCGGTCGAAGGAGGCGTCGGGGTCGGTGACGAGGCTCTCCCATTGGGCGACGGCGTCGTCCCACGCCGCACCGGTGGGGGCGTGGCTGCGGCCCCGGAGGTAGTCGAAGGTGATCTGGTCGGGAGCGATCATCCCGGCCTTCGCCCCGGCCTCGATCGACATGTTGCAGACCGTCATACGGCCCTCCATCGACAGGGACCGGATGGCCGAGCCCCGGTACTCAGCGATGTGGCCGATGCCCCCGCCGGTGCCGATGCGGCCGAGGATGGCGAGGATCACGTCCTTGGCCGTGCTGCCGGCGGGCAGCTCGCCGTCGACGGTGATGGCGAGGGTCTTGGTCGGCTGCTGGGGCAGCGTCTGGGTGGCGAGGACGTGCTCGACCTCGCTGGTGCCGATGCCGAAGGCGAGCGAACCGAAGGCGCCGTGGGTCGAGGTGTGGCTGTCACCGCAGACGATGGTCATGCCCGGCAGGGTGAGACCCTGCTCGGGGCCGATGATGTGCACGATGCCCTGGCCGGGCGTGTTCATCTGGTGGAGGGTGACACCGAACTCGGTGCAGTTGGCCCGGAGCGTCTCGACCTGCGTGCGCGAGACGGGATCGGCGATCTGCAGGTGGGTGTCGGTGGTGGGGACGTTGTGGTCCTCGGTGGCGACGGTGAGGTCGGGGCGCCGCACGGTGCGCCCGCTCAGGCGCAGCCCGTCGAAGGCTTGGGGGCTGGTGACCTCGTGGACGAGGTGGAGGTCGACGTAGAGGAGGTCGGGCTCGCCCTCGCTCTGCGCCACGAGGTGGGAGTCCCACACCTTCTCGCTCAACGTCCGGGGCTGGGCCACGGCACTCTCCTCGCTGGATCGGGGCTTGACTGTCTCAACATGCAAGACGATGATCTCGCTCTGTGGAACCCAGGGTACGCAGCGTCGGGGTCGTCGACAAGTCCGTCCTGGTCCTGCGAGCTCTGGCCGACGGCCCGCGGGCGCTCTCCGGCCTCGTCGCCGCGACCGGGCTGGCCCGGCCCACGGCCCACCGCCTGGCGTCGGCCCTGGCCGACCACGGCCTGGTGCGCCGCACCGACGACGGCCGCTTCGCCCTCGGCGCTGAGCTGGTGGTCCTGGGCCGGGCTGCGGCGGCAGGGTGGCCGTGGGGGGAGGCGGCCGGCCCCGCCCTGACCGCCCTGGTGGAGGCCACGGGCGAGAGCGCCCAGCTCTACGTGCGCGAGGGTCAGGACACCCGTCGCTGCCTCCTGTCGCGAGACTCGGCCCACGAGCTGAGGACGATCGTGGTCGAGGGGGCCCGTCTGCCCCTCGAGCTCGGCTCCGCCGGGCAGGTGCTGCGCGACCCGGACGGCGTCGGGGAGGGCGGGTGGGTGGCGTCGGTCGAGGAGCGGGCGCCGGGTGTGGCCTCGGTCAGCGCCCCGGTGCGCAGCGCCGACGGCGGGGTGCTGGCTGCGGTGGGCATCAGCGGACCGGTCGACCGCCTCGGCCCCACCCCGGGCAAGCGCCACGGCCCCGCCGTGGTGGCGGCCGCCTCCCGCATCGAGGCCGTCCTGCCGAGCTGAGCCGACGACGGCTCGGGGCGCACGTGCCGCGCGTCTGCATCAGGGTGGCGGACGCGAACCTTCGGCAGATGCCCGGCGGTCGTGTCCGAAAGCGCTGCCGGTTCGCCCCCCCGAGGCCCGGGGGACGCGTCGCGCCGGTCAGCCGACGAGGCGGAAGAGGGCGCCGGTGGGGTCGGTGGCCACGGCGAGGCGGCCGTGGGGGGTGTCCTCGGGAGCCGTCACCACCGCCCCGCCCAGCTCCTCGACGCGGGCCACGGCCGCATCGGTGTCGGCGACCTGGATGTAGATCGCCCAGTGGGCGGGTGGTCCGTCGGGGCCCATGACGGTGTCGTCCATCATCCCGGCGTCGGCTTCCTCGCCCTCGCCCAGGGTCGTGTAGCGGAACTCGTCGGTGTCGCTCGCCACGTAGGTGTCCCAGCCGAACACCTCCTCGTAGAAGGCGACGCTCTTGTCGTAGGCGCGGGTGTGGAGCTCGAACCACCCCGGGCTACCGGGCTCGGCGAGGACCCCGAAGCCGGTGTGCCCGCCCGGTTGCCAGGCGCCGACGGTGGCGCCGCCGGGGTCGAGGTAGAAGGCCATGGTGCCCTTCGTCGGGACGTCCATGGGGGCCACCATGACCTGGCCGCCGTGGGCCGTGACCGCATCGGCCGTGGCCTGGGCGTCGTCGACGGCGAGGTAGACCGACCACGCGTCGGGAGCGTCGCCGCCGTCGGGCATGGCGTTCTTGTCCATGGCCCCGGCGACCAGCTCGCCATCGAGGGCGAAGGTGATGTAGCCGCCGTGCTCCGGGCCGCCGACCTCGGAGGTCCACCCGAAGAGCTCACCGTAGAACGCTCGGCTGGCGTCGGGGTCCGAGGTCATGAGGTCGATCCAGCACGGGTGGCCGGCAGGGGTGGAATCACGGTGGGGCATGGGACTGTCCTCCAGGTGGTGGGCGATGCACCCATGGACGCCGTGGCGCCGCCGAACTCATCGGTGCCGATCAACCGGGTCTGAGGCGGGCCTTGACGAGGGCGGAGAGGGCCTTGCCGTCGGCCCGGCCGCGGAGCTCAGCCTGGGCCTCCCGCATGACCGGCCCCATGTCCTTGGGCGAGGAGTAGCCGCCCTCGGCGATGACCCGGTCGACGATCTCGGTCAGCTCGTCGCCGGTGAGTGGGGCGGGCAGGTACCGGGCCAGGACCGCGCCCTCGGCCCGCTCGCGCTCGGCCTGCTCCGGGCGACCGCCGTCGTCGTAGGCCGCAGCGGCCTCCTCGCGCTTCTTGGCTTCCTTGACCAGCAGCGCGATCACGTCGTCGTCGCTCACCGCGTGGGCCTCGTCGCCCGAGACCCGCGCCTCTTTCACCGCGGCGATGGCCGATCGCAGGACGGTGCGGGTGAGCTCGTCGCGCGCCTTCATGGCGGCGGTCAGATCGGACTGGAGCTGCTCGGCGAGCATCGGGTTCTCCTGGGTTGCGGCGGCAGTCCCACTGTGGCCGATCGGGCAGGGTCGCCCCACGTCGGTTGGGCGGGGTGGGGGGGCCGACCGGCCTCGCTCAGCCCGGGGCGGTGTCGGCGCCGAGCTCGTCGAGGGCCCGGCGCAGCATCGGCACCCAGTCCTCGGGCTGGGTGACTGCCGAGTTGTGGGGGCCGGCGACCTCGTAGGTGCGGGCGCCGGGGATGGCGGCGGCCAGGCTTCGCTGACGGCGGCTGGGCACCGTGCGGTCATGGGTGGTGATCACCGCAGCGGTGGGAACGTCGACGTCGCCGATCCACAGGTTCGAGCGGAAGCGGCCCAGTGCGGCGCCCACCTGCAGCAGGGTCGACGGATCGCTGCGCAGGAGCTCGCGCCGGAACCACTCCGCGTAGGGCCCGTCGGCCACCTTGCCCTCGACGGCCTGCTGCATCCGGGTGCGAGCCGGGCCGGGCCAGGCCCGCACCACCGGGGCGATCCAGCTCTGGCCCCGGTACCAGAGGTCGCCGGCGGGGCCGGACTGGAAGTGGCGGGCGGTCGAGCACAGCACCAGGCCGGCGACCTTCCCCGGGTGACGGTGCCACACCAGCTGAGCGACGGCGCCGCCCAGTGAGTAGCCGACGACGACGGCCCGCTCGACATCGAGGGCATCGAGCACCGCCGCGCAGTCGTCGGCCAGGTCGTCGAGGCGCACCCGTCCCCGTCCCCGGGGTCGCAGGCCCCGGCCGTGGCCCCGGAGGTCCGGGGCAATGATGCGGTAGCGCTCGGCCAGGGAGGAGTAGGTCGCAGCGAAGGTGGTGTCCGCGGTGACGGTCCAGCCGTGGATGAGCAGGACGTTCGTGCGTCCGGCGGCGTCATCATCAGCGCGGACCCAGCTCGGCCCCTTGCCCGGCAGCTCGACGAACCGACCCCGGGGGAGCCCGGGCGGCTCGGGGATGTCCGCGTCCTCGCCGGTGCCGTCGGGGTCGAGCAGGTCATCGGCGCGGATCTCGTCGGGGTCGATCGCGTGCTCGCTCATCGTCACCTCGGCTCAGTCGACGGCGGCGATGGCGACCGGCATCTCGTAGCCCGTCGGGGTCGTGAAGGTGAAGGAGTAGCCGGCCTCCTTGCCCATCAGGGCCTCCCCGAGGGGTGAGCCGGTCGACATGATCTCGAGGTCCTCGACGCGCTCCTCGATGGAGCCGAGCAGGTAGCGCTCCTCCTCGCCGTCCATGGTGAGGGTCACGATCGAGCCGGTGCCGACCACGCCGCCGCCCTCGGCGTCGACGATCTCGGCGTCCTCGAGCAGGGCGGCGAGGTGCATGATGCGGCCCTCCATCTTCCCCTGCTCCTCCTTGGCGGCGTGGTAGTCACCGTTCTCCGAGAGGTCGCCCAGCTCGCGGGCGGTCTCGATCTTGCGGGCGATCTCGACCCGGCCGCGGGTGGTCAGGTCGATGTGCTCCGACCTGAGCCGGTCGTAGGCGGCCTGGGAGAGCTGCGCGGTGTCGGACATGGCGATCAAGGATAGCGAGGCGAGCCAACGGCGCCCGTGGTCGCTGTGCGCTGACCCGTCCCGGCGCTCGCCATCTCACCGTCGGTTCTTCTCGCCGGTCAGACCCGGTTGACCTATGATCTCGCCGTGCCGTATCCGTCGGACCCCGTAGCGATCATCGCCTAGCGCACGTCGACATCCCGGCGTGCGCCTCGACCGTCCACCTCGCGGTGGACGGTTTTCTGTTTCTCGGGACCCGTTCCCGAATCTGACGACGAGGAAGAGAGGAGCGAGCGAGTGGCCCACACCGTGGCAGTCATCGGAGGAGACGGGATCGGTCCCGAGGTGGTGGCCGAGGCCTTGAAGGTGGTCCGCGCCACCGGGGTGGAGCTCGCCACCACCGACTTCGACCTGGGTGGCGCCCGCTACCTGCGCGATGGGACGGTGCTGCCCGACGAGGTGCTCGACGAGCTGCGCGCCTTCGACGCCATCCTCCTCGGCGCGGTCGGCACGCCGGGGGTGCCGCCGGGGCTGATCGAGCGGGGCCTGCTGCTGAAGATGCGCTTCGAGCTCGACCAGTACATCAACCACCGGCCCTTCCTCGCGCCCGACGCCGGCATCGACATGGTGGTCGTGCGGGAGAACACCGAGGGCACCTACGCCGGCGAGGGCGGCTACCTGCGGCGGGGCACCCCGCACGAGGTCGCCACGCAAGGGTCGGTCAACACCCGCATGGGCGTCGAGCGCTGCATCCGGTACGCATTCGCGCTGGCCCGCACCCGGCGGAAGCACCTGACCCTGGTGCACAAGACCAACGTGCTCACCTTCGCAGGTGACCTGTGGCAGCGCACCTTCGACGAGGTGGCCGCCGAGCTCCCCGACGTGACCACCGCCTACAACCACATCGACGCGGCATGCATCCACTTCGTGTCGGACCCGGGCCGCTACGACGTGATCGTCACCGACAACCTCTTCGGCGACATCCTCACCGACCTGGGCGGGGCGGTGTCGGGGGGCATCGGGCTGGCCTCGTCGGCCAACCTGAACCCCGACCGCACCAGCCCCTCGATGTTCGAGCCGGTCCACGGCTCGGCCCCCGACATCGCCGGCCAGAAGCGGGCCAACCCCGTCGCCGCGGTGCTCTCCGCCGCCCTGATGCTCGACCACCTCGGCGAGACCGACGCCGCCGAGCGCATCCGCGCCGCCTGCGCGTCGGTCGCCGCCGAGCTGACCTCCGCCTCCGCCTCCGACGAGGCCGCCGCCGGACCGCACCCCACCACCACGCCTGAGATCGGCGACGCCGTCGCCGAGCGCATCTGAAGGAGAACGCCCATGCCGATCGCGCCCACCGAGAAGATCTGGATGAACGGCGACATGGTGCCGTGGGATCGGGCCCAGATCCACATCCTCACCCACTCGCTGCACTACGGGATGGGTGTGTTCGAGGGCATCCGCGCCTATGAGACCGCGAACGGCCCGGGCATCTTCCGCCTGACCGACCACATGCGCCGCCTGCACGAGTCGGCCCGCATCATGGGCATGCCGATGCCGTACTCCATCGAGGAGCTGACCGATGCGGCCAAGGCCGTCGTCGTCGCTTCCGGGTTGCCCGGCTGCTACATCCGCCCGATCGCCTACTACGGCTACGGCGAGATGGGGCTCAACACGCTGCCGTGCTCCGTCGACGTCGCCATCGCGTGCTGGCCGTGGGGCGCCTACCTCGGCGACGACGCCCTCACCAAGGGGGTCCGCATGAAGATCTCGTCGTGGACGCGCCACGACCACAACACCATGCCGCCGGCGGCCAAGACCACCGGGAACTACGTGAACTCGTCGCTGGCCAAGGTCGAGGCCCTCAACGCGGGCTACGACGAGGCGATCATGCTCAACCCGCAGGGCTTCGTCTCGGAGTGCACGGGCGAGAACATCTTCGTGGCCCGCCACGGCAAGCTCATCACCCCCCCGCTGTCATCCGGCGCCCTCGAGGGCGTCACCCAGAGCACGGTCACCGCCATCGCCAAGGACCACGGCTTCGAGGTCACCGTCGGCACCATCGCCCGCAGCGACCTGTACATCGCGGACGAGGCCTTCGTGTGCGGCACCGCGGCGGAGGTCTCCTCGATCAGCTCGGTCGACGACCGGGCCATTGTCTGCCCCGGCCCCATGACCGTGGCGATCGGCGAGGAGTACCACCGCACCGTGCGGGGCGAGGTCGACCAGTACAAGGACTGGGTCGAGCATGCCGAGTAGTCGGTTTCGAGCTCGAAGCGGAGCTTCTCGCTCGAGCTGGTCGGGCTCGCTGCGCTCGCGCGGCACTGGCTTCGCCGACCAGCAAGCTGGATCGGCTGCGCCTTCCTCTGGGGGAGACCCCCAGACCCCCAGCGGCTGCGCCGGCGCATGCGTGGGCGGTGTGGGGATCGGCCCTCCTGGTGAGCGGTTCACTGAAGGGGCTGGGTCCCAGACCCCCAGCGGCTGCGCCGGGCCGGGCCGGTTCGCGCAGGTTCCCCGTTCGGACCCGTACTGCAGCGATGCTCGATGGGTTGCACCGTGAGTGACCCGGTTGAGCGGCGGCCGCCCGGGGCCCCTTCGGCCGTGGACGTCTTCGACACGACGCTGCGCGACGGCGCCCAGTTCGAGGGCATCTCGCTCACCGTCGACGACAAGCTGCGCGTGGCCGAGCAGCTCGACTGGCTCGGCGTCCGCTTCATCGAGGGCGGCTTCCCCCAGGCCAACCCCCGCGACGCCGAGTTCTTCGCCCGGGCCCCGTCGGAGCTGAAGCTCGAGTCCGCCGAGCTGGTGGCCTTCGGCTCCACCCGCCGCCCGGCCGGGAAGGTCGACGTCGACCCCACGCTGCGCGCCCTGGTCGAGGCGGGGGTCACCACCGCCTGCATCGTGGGCAAGTCCTCGGCGTTCCACGTGACCCGGGCCCTCGGCACCACCCTCGAGGAGGGTGTGGCCATGGTGGGCGACTCGATCGCGTTCCTGCGGGGCGAGGGCCTGCGGGTGTTCTTCGACGCTGAGCACTTCTTCGACGGCTACCGGGCCGACCCCGAGTTCTCCCTGCGGGTGCTCGAGGCCGCCGCCCAGGGCGGGGCTGCGTGCCTCGTGCTGTGCGACACCAACGGTGGCTCGCTGCCCCACGAGGTGCAGGCCGCGACCGCCGAGGTGGTCGCCCACCTCGGCGCGGACGTCCAGGTCGGCATCCACACCCAGAACGACTCAGGGTGCGCGGTCGCCAACTCGGTGGCCGGCGTGCTCGGGGGCGCCACCCAGCTGCAGGGCACGATCAACGGGTACGGCGAGCGCACCGGCAACGCCAACCTCATGACCGCCATCCCCGACCTGCAGCTGAAGCTGGGCATCGCCTGCCTGCCCGAGGGGCGCATGGAGCGCCTCACCGCAGTGAGCCGCCACGTCGCCGAGCTGGTGAACCTCCCTCCGCACCCGGCAGACCCCTACGTCGGGTCGTCGGCCTTCGCCCACAAGGCGGGCCTCCACACCTCGGGGCTCGGGAAGGTGGGGAGCGCCAGCTACGAGCACGTCGACCCCGGCGTGGTCGGCAACCACACCCGGGTGCTGGTCAGCGACCTGGGCGGACGCAGCGGCATGGCCATGAAGGCCGAGGAGATGGGGGTCGTCCTCGACGGCCCGTCGGCCACGAACCTGACCGACCAGCTCAAGGAGCGCGAGGCCCAGGGGTTCGTCTACGAGGCGGCCGACGCATCGCTCGAGCTGCTGATGCGCGCCGCCGGCGGCTGGCGCCAGGAGTTCTTCTCCCTCGAGGGCTACCGGGTCACCACCTATCACCGCAACGCGGTGCGGGGCGGTGTGCCCATCGACGCCGGCGAGTCGATGATCGACACCGAGGCGTCGGTGAAGGTGTGGGTCGGCGACGAGCGGAGGGTGGCCCTCGGCGAGGGCAACGGC
>NZ_DATLXO010000138.1:0-35203 GCF_035575815.1 Iamia sp. | reverse complement strand
GTAGAGCAGCTGGGAGATCTCCACGGCGAGGGCCTCGCCGTCCTCGTGCTCGGCCGCCAGCCACACCTCGCCCGCCTCCTCGATGACCTTCTTGCCCATGGCGTGCACCCCGGCGTCGAGGGCGGCGACGGTGGCCGACCCCTCCGGCCGCGTCGCAGCCCGCGAGAGCAGCGTCTCGTAGAGCTCGTCGAAGGTCGCCACCCGTCAGCCCCGGAAGCCGTTGGTGATGGGCAGGCGACGGTCCTTGCCGAAGGCCTTGTCGGTCACGCGCGGCCCGGGCGGCGACTGGCGCCGCTTGTACTCGGCGCCGTCGACCAGTCGGGTCACCCGCTTCACCGTCTCGGCGTCGTGGCCGGCGGCGATGATCTCCGACGCGGTGCGGTCGAGCTCGATGTAGGCGTGCAGGATCGGATCCAGCACCTCATAGGGCGGCAGGCTCTGGTCGTCGCGCTGATCGGGGCGCAGCTCGGCCGAGGGCGCCTTGGTCAACACGCTCTCGGGGATGAGGGCGTGGCCGGCTCGCTCGTTGCGGCGCCGGCACAGGGCGAAGACCCGGGTCTTCAGGACGTCCTTGATGAGGGCGTACCCGCCGACCGTGTCGCCGTAGAGCGTGGCGTAGCCAACGGCGGCCTCGCTCTTGTTGCCGGTGCTCAGCACCAGCCACCCGAACTTGTTCGACAGGGCCATGAGGACCTGGCCCCGGATGCGGGATTGGAGGTTCTCCTCGGTGAGGTCCGGCTCGCAGCCGGAGAAGGAGGGGGCCAACATGTCGAGCACGGCCTGGTGGGCGGGTTCGATGGCGACGGTGCGGTGATCGACGCGGAGGTGGGCGGCCAGCGTCGCGGCGTCGCTCTCGGAGTGAGCCGAGGAGTACCGCGACGGCATGGCGACGGTGTGCACCCGCGCCGCGCCGAGGGCGTCGACGGCGAGCACCGCGACGATCGAGGAGTCGATGCCCCCCGACAGCCCGATCACCACGTCGGAGAACCCGTTCTTCTCGACGTAGGAGCGGGTGCCGGTCACCAACGCCGCCCACACCTCGTCGTCGGGGTCCAGGGTGGGGGCCTGCCTCGCCACCGGGCCGTCGGGGTGGGCGGGCGGCTCGCCAGGCACGACCGTGGTCGGGGTGACCTCGACGAGCGGCAGCTGCTCGTCGACCGGGCGCCCCCGGGGATCGAGCAGCCGCTTGCGGTAGACCGAGCCGATCTCGACGTCGACGATGAGCACGTCCTCGACGAACTGCGGGGCGCGGGCCAGCAGGGTGCCGTCGGAGGCGAAGGCCATCGACCCGCCGTCGAAGATGAGCTCGTCCTGGCCCCCGACCTGGTTCACGTAGACGAGCGCGGCGCTGGCGTCAGCCGCCCGCGTCGCCAGCATGCGCTCGCGGCGGGCCAGCTTGCCCTCGGCGTAGGGCGAGGCGTTGATGTTGATGACGACCTGGGCGCCGCTGTCGGCCTGGTCGGCGATGGGCCCCGACGGGTTCCAGGCGTCCTCGCAGATCGACACGCCGATGGGGACGCCCCGCACGGAGTACAGGGCCTCGGGCTCCTGGCCCCGGGCGAAGTAGCGCAGCTCGTCGAACACCCCGTAGTTGGGCAGCTCGCACTTGCGGTAGACGCCCCGCAGCTCGCCCCTGGCGCAGATCGCCGCCGCGTTGTGGAGGTCGCGGGTCAGGTCGACGAAGCCGACGACCGCCATGCAGTCGCCGGTGGCCTCGGCCACCCGCTGGAGCGCCTGGAGGTTGGCGTCCACGAAGCCGGGCTTGAGGAGGAGGTCCTCGGGCGGGTAACCGGTGATGGCCAGCTCGGGGAAGGCGGCGATGTCGGCGCCGTGGTCCGACGCGGTCCGGTAGGCGGCGAGGATGCGCTCGACGTTGCCGTCGAGGTCGCCGACGCAGGTGTCGATCTGGCAGGCGGCGATGCGCAGGCGGGCCACGGCGACAGCGTAACGACCGGCCTGGCGGCACTCCCTCCCGATCACCTCTCGGCATGACCAGGAAGGCCGTCGCTACTGTCACCGGATGAACCTCGGAGCCCCAGAGCTGCTCATCCTGCTGGTGATCGTGGCCCTGCTGATCCTGCCGGTGGTGGTCATCGTCTTGGCGGTGTCGTCGTCGCGGCGTCCGAAGGACCCGGCACCGCCCGGCGGGCCCGATACCTGATCCAAGGTCCTGGTTGCGCCGCCGTCGACGGCGCCGGGGTTGCGCTGGCGACGACTCATGCGTAAGTTCGCATGTGTGATGGCAGGACCGGACGGCGCCAGGCGGCACGGGCCCTCTGACGGCGGAGCTTGGGGAGCCGTCATCGCTCATCGGTGCCCGGCGAAGGTCGCCCAGGTCGATGTGACCGGGTGCGTCGTGCACCGGTGAGCGGCGACCACGGGCACCGCCACGAGCCGTCGCTGGCCCGGTCCGGCGCCGCGCACTGGAACCGCCTGCTGGTGAGCTTCGCCCTGGTCGCCACGTTCTTCGTGGTCGAGGCCGTCGGCGGCGTCCTGACCAACTCGCTGGCCCTGCTCTCCGACGCCGGGCACATGCTCACCGACGTCATCGGGCTCGGGCTGGCCCTCACCGCCATCCGCCTCGCCACGCGCCACGAGGCCCGGCGTCCCGACGCCGCCTCCCGCCACACCTTCGGGCTCTACCGCCTGGAGATCCTCGCCGCCTTCGTCAACGCCCTCCTGCTCTTCGGCGTGGCCATCTACGTGCTGGTCGAGGCCGCTCGCCGCGTCACCGACGAGCCCGAGGTCCTGGCGGCGCCGATGCTCGTCGTCGCCGTGCTCGGCCTGGTGGTGAACCTCGTCGCCTTCATGCTCCTGCGCGAGGGGGCCAAGGAGAACCTCAACGTCGAAGGCGCCTACCTGGAGGTCGTGGCCGACGCCGTGGGTTCGGTCGGGGCCATCGTCGCCGGCGTCCTGCTCCTCACCTTCGGGTGGACGTGGGTCGATCCGGTGGTCGGGGCCGCCATCGGGCTCTGGATCCTCCCCCGCACCTACCGGCTCGGCCGCCGGGCCGTCGGGATCCTCCTCCAGTCGGCACCGGACGGGTTCGACGTCGACTCCCTCGAGCGCGAGCTCGGCGCCCTCCCCGGCGTGGTCGACGTCCACGACCTCCACGTCTGGACCCTCACCTCGGAGATGGACGCCGCTTCGGCACACCTGATGACCACGACCGACGCCGACGCCCACCAGGTCCTCGACCGGGCCCGGACGCTCCTCCAGGAGCGGTTCGCCATCGACCATGCCACCTTCCAGGTCGAGCCCGAGACCCACGTCGGCTGCACCGAGGTCGCCTGGTAGCCGGTGCCCCGCGCCGCGACCGGACCGTGCCCCGGCGGGCGGAGCTCGGGCCGTCCTGGCCTCGGGCGGTCCGCGCCGTCCCGGGCATGGCATCCTCGGCGGCCATGAGCTCCCTCACGCCCCCCGACGAGGTCGTCACCTCAGCGTTGCAAGGCCTGGTGGTCGAGGTGCGCGTCGGTGTGGGCGACGCGGTGCGCTCCGGGCAGGTCGTGGCCGTCGTCGAGTCGATGAAGATGCACCACGACATCACCGCCGAGGTGGCCGGCACGGTGGTGACGCTCGACCTCGCGGTCGACGACCAGGTGGCGGCGGGTTCACGGGTGGCGAGCATCCGTCCCGGGGCCGAGGAGGCCGGGGCGACGGACGAAGGACCGAGGCTCGACCTCGACGCCCGACGGGCCGATCTCGACGAGGTGGTCGCCCGCCACCGTGCAGGGCTCGACGAGGGCCGCCCCGACGTGGTCGCCCGCCGCCACTCCGGCCGCCGGCGCACGGCGCGGGAGAACATCGCGGAGCTCGTCGATGAGGGCTCGTTCGTGGAGTACGGGCCGCTCGTCATCGCCGCCCAGCGCCGCCGCCGCGAGCTCGACGACCTCATCGCCCGCACGCCCGCCGACGGCCTCGTCGGCGGGGTGGCCACGGTGAACGCCGCCGCCGTCGGAGCCGATCGGGCCCGCGCCGTGGTGGCGTCCTACGACTACACCGTGCTGGCCGGCACCCAGGGCTTCCAGAACCACCGCAAGAAGGACCGCCTCTTCGAGCTGGCCGAGCGCCAGCGCCTCCCCGTCGTGCTCTTCGCCGAGGGCGGCGGCGGACGACCGGGCGACACCGACACGACCGCGGTCTCGGGACTCGACTGCCTGGCGTTCAACCTCTTCGGCCGGCTGTCGGGCACGGTCCCACTGGTGGGCATCGCCTCGGGCCGTTGCTTCGCCGGCAACGCCGCCCTCCTCGGCTGCTGCGACGTCATCATCGCCACCGCCGAGGCCAACATCGGGATGGGCGGCCCGGCCATGATCGAGGGCGGGGGGCTCGGCGCCTACGCGCCGGAGGACATCGGGCCCATCGCCGTCCAGGTGACCAACGGCGTGGTCGACATCGCCGTGGCCGACGACGCTGAGGCGGTGGCTGTCGCGGCGCGGTACCTCTCCTACTTCCAGGGCCCGATCGACGACTGGAGCGCGACGGACCAGCGGGCGCTGCGCCACCTCGTACCAGAGGACCGTCTGCGGGTGTACGACGTGCGGGCCGTGCTCGACACCCTCGTCGACGACGGTTCCCGCCTCGAGCTGCGGGGGGGCTTCGCCCCCGGGGTGATCACGTCGCTGGCGCGCGTCGAGGGTCGCCCCTTGGGCCTGGTGGCCAATGACCCGGCCCACCTCGGTGGCGCCATCGACAGCGACGGCGCCGACAAGGCGGCCCGGTTCCTCCAGCTGTGCGACGCTCACGGCCTGCCCGTCCTCTTCGCCTGCGACACCCCTGGCTTCATGGTGGGCCCGGCGTCGGAGGAGGCGGCCTCGGTGCGCCACATGAGCCGGCTGTTCGTGACCGGCGCCAACCTCTCGGTGCCGTGCGCCACGGTGATCCTGCGCAAGGCCTACGGCCTCGGCGCGCAGGCCATGGCCGCCGGGAGCTTCAAGGCGCCGGAGTTCGTCATCGCCTGGCCCACCGGCGAGCTGGGCGGCATGGGCCTCGAAGGGGCGGTGCGGCTCGGCTTCCGCGCCGAGCTGGAGGCCGAGACCGACCCTGCTGATCGCCAGGCGCTCTTCGACCAGATGGTCACCGCCGCCTACGAGCACGGCAAGGCGACCAACGTTGCCGCCCAGTTCGAGATCGACGACGTCATCGATCCTGCCGACACCCGGCGCTGGATGACCACCGTGCTGCTCGCCGCCCCGATCCGCGACAGCCACGATCGCTCCCACCGCCCGAACATCGACACCTGGTAGCGGCTCGGGGCCCGCCGTCACGGTCAGCGGCGCCGCTGGAGCCCGAAGACGCCGATGTCGCGCTCGGTGCGCCGCTCGTAGGTCTCCATCTGCGGGGTGAGGGCCTTGACCGCTAGCCAGAGGCCGTGACGGTACCCGCACGCCCGGAAGCCCCCGCCGGGGCGCCCGACGGCACCTCGAGGAGTGGGTGTCAGCCGTGGATCGGTCCGCTGGTGTCGCGCAGGTGGGGGGCGGGCCGACCGGAGCGCAGGGCGATGATCTCGGCCACGATGGCCACCGCCGTCTCCTCCGGGGTGCGGGCACCGAGGTCAAGGCCGATGGGCGAGTGCAGGCGGGCCAGGTCGGCCGGGTCGGTGACGCCCTCCTCGGCCAGGCGGACCAGGCGGCGATCGTGGGTGCGGCGGCTGCCCATCACCCCGATGTAGCCGACACTGGTGTCGAGGGCAGCCCGGATGGCGGGGACGTCGAACTTGGGGTCGTGGGTGAGCACGCAGACCGCGTCGCCGGGTCCGAGTCGGTCACCGACCACTTCGAGCAGGCGGTGGGGCCAGTCGACCAGGACCTCGTGGGCCGCCGGGAAGCGGGCCGCGGTGGCGAACACCTCCCGGGCGTCGCAGACCGTGACCCGGTACCCCAGGGTCCGGGCCACCCGGGTGAGGGCAGCGGTGAAGTCGACGGCGCCGAAGACCAGCATCTCGGGGGGCGGGGCGAAGGACTCGATGAACACCGTGATCGCCGCCTCGTCGGCCTCGCCTCGCGGTCCGTAGTGACGGATGCCGCTGCGAGCCACGCCGAGCTCGCCGAGGGCGTCGCGCGTGACGGCGTGGTCCCGGCCGGGATCGCCGAGGGTGCCATCGGTGTCTCCGTCGGACCCGACGATGAGGGTGCGGCCCAGCCCGGGCCCGTCGACGACCGTCGCCACCGCCAGGGGCCGCCGAGCGCGGATGTCGCCACCGACCCGTGCGAGCAGCGCCCCGAGGCCGCCGGCCCGGTCGAGCGGCTCGAGGAACAACCGAACCGTGCCCCCGCAGGTGAGCCCGACGGCGAAGGCGTCGTCGTCGGAGTAGCCGAAGGTCACGGTGCGGGGCTCACCGGGCGGGGCATCCGACGTCGGTGGCTCCCCTTGCGGCCATAGGCCGAACCCGGGTCCGGTCCCGCCCAGCAGGTCGAGGGCCTCGGCCACCACCGCGCCCTCGACGCAGCCGCCCGAGACCGAACCCGCGACCTCGCCGTCCTCGTTCACGGCCATCGCCGCGCCGGGGTCGCGTGGGCCCGATCCCTCCAGGTCGATCACCCGACCGAGGGCCACCCTTCGGCCGGCGGCGAGCCAGCCCTCGATGGCGTCGAGGATGTCCCTCACCGGGCATCGACCGAACGGGTTCCGGCGCGGCCCGTGCCGATGGTCCGGGGGGCGGCGGGAACGGTGCGGGTCGCGGTCCCAGGGCGCGCCGCGGTGAGCTTCGAGCGGTGGCTCATGCGGCGCTGCTCCTCTCGAAGGGTCGGGCGACAGCCTCCAGCATTGCCCAACGTGGCGAGCAGCGCAGCGAGGTCCTCCCGGGCGGCGGGGGAGTGGCCGCCACGAACGTGTCGACGTGGGCCAGCGCGGCGGCCATCCCCGGCACGAGGGGCTTTGTAGCCGGGCGCCGCCTTGAGCGGGTTCACCAGCCCGGTCCGAACCGGTATCGGAATCGGGCGTCCCCACCCCCAGGTCGCCTACCAGTTCGGGTACCTCCATCTGTGGATCGTCACCGCTGGTCGCCGCAGGTCGACGTTGCGGGCGAAGAGGGCAGGTGCGAGGGTGGCGCCCGTCACATGTTCGGAGGCACCCCTTGAAGCAGCTGACCGGGCTCGACGCCACGTTCCTCTACATGGAGACGGCCACCCAGTTCGGCCACGTCTCGGGCCTGTCGATCTACCGCCGTCCGCCCGACGAGCCCGGCTACGACCCGCTCACCCGCTGGCGCGACGAGATCGAACGGCGACTGCACCGCCTCGAACCCCTCCGGCGCCGGGTGCGCGACGTGCCCTTCCGACTCGACCACCCGTACTGGGAGGACGACGCCGACTTCGACATCGAGTACCACGTGCGCCACACCGCCGTGGCGCCTCCGGGCGGCGATCACCAGCTGGGCGAGCTGGTCGCCCGCATCATCGGGCGGCCCCTCGACCGGCGCCGCCCGCTCTGGGAGAGCTACGTCATCGAGGGGCTGCCCGATGACCGCTTCGCCATCCTCACCAAGATCCACCACGCGACGGTCGACGGGGCCTCGGGGGCCGAGCTGCTCTCGATGATGCTCGACGACAGCCGCGACGGCGACGCCAGCCAGGACGCCGGCCCCGACGAGACCTCGATCCCCGAGTCGTCGCGCAGCAACCCGGCCGTCCTCGTCACCGCCGCGGTCGGCCTGGTGCGCAAGCCGGGGCGGGCGCTGGTGCTCGGCGCCCGCACCGCTCGCGAGGTCGGCCGCGCCACCCGCAACCCGGTGATGGTGGCGGCCGCCAACCAGCTGCGCTCCAACCTGCGAGGACCGTTGGGCGCAGTGCTCAACGTCGGTCGCGAACGCTCCCCCGAGGGACAGGTCGCCGGGCCCCTGCCTCGCGGCATGGCGCCGCCGACCCCGTTCAACCAGACCATCACCGCCCACCGGCGCTTCGCCTTCCGCTCGACGTCGCTCGCCGCAGTGAAGCAGGTGAAGAACGCCATGGCGGCCACGGTGAACGACGTGGTGATGGCCATGTGCGCGGGCGGGCTGCGGCGCTGGCTCGATGACCACGACGCGCTGCCGGACAAAGCGCTGGTGGCCATGGTGCCGGTGTCGATCCGCACCGGTGAGGAGGCCGAGCGGTGGACCAACCGGGTCTCGGCGATCTTCGCCTCGCTGCCCACTGACGAGGCTGACCCCCTTGAGCGGGTGCGCCGGGTGCACGAGGCCATGATGGGCGCCAAGGGCATCTTCGACGCGGTGCCGGCCGAGTCGCTCACCGACTTCACCCAGTTCGCCCCGCCGGCGGTGTTCTCCCAGGCCATGCGCACCGCGCTGCGCCTGACCGGGCGCTTCTCCTCGCCGGTGAACCTGGTCGTGTCGAACGTGCCCGGCCCTCGCGAGCCGCTCTACACCGCAGGGGCGGAGCTGGAGCACTACTACCCGGTGTCGACCGTCGTCGACGGCCAGGGCCTCAACATCACCGTGCAGAGCTACCGCGACACCCTCGACGTGGGCCTCGTCGCCTGCCGTGAGCTGGTGCCCGACCTCTGGGACATGGTCGACGCCATCGTCGAGGAGCTCGCGGTGTTGGGCGGGGCCGCCGGCGTCGAGGTCACGCCCTGATTCGATCGCGCCACGGTCGGCCGGCCCCCGAACAGGCCCGGCCGGCCCCCCATCCTGCGAACTGGTAGGGCGATCGGGTGCTCCGGCCCCCGGATCCCCGACCAGTTCGGTGAAGGGGACCGGTCGACGATGATGGGGCGGTGGAGACGGCCCGGATCGATCGTTGGATGTGGGCCGTGCGGCTGTTCCGGACCCGGGCGGAGAGCGCGGCCGCGTGCCGGAGCGGCCACGTCCGGGTCGACGGCCGCCCGGCCAAGGCGGCCACGGCGGTCGCGGTCGGCGACCGGGTCGAGGCGCGGGTCCACGGCGTCGACCGCACCGTCGAGGTCACCCGGGTGATCGAGAAGCGGGTCGGGGCGTCGGTGGCGGACGGCTGCCTCGTCGACCACACCCCGCCCCTGCCCGAGGTCGACCGAGTACCGCCGGTCGCCGCGCGCGAACCCGGCGCCGGCCGTCCGACCAAGCGGGACCGGCGCCAGACCGACCGCCTCCGCGCCCGCGACGACGACTGACCTCGTCCGATCCGCTTCGCGTCGCCGTGGCGCCGCCGGACCTGCCCGCAGGCTCGGGCTCGCCCTGGCCGCTGGTCGCCCTCGCGGGCCTCGGAACCCACCGTAGGCTCGGAGGCGTGGACGGACCGTTCGAGGAGATCGCCGAGGGCGACGTGACGTGGCGCTTCGAGGCCGACTTCCTGCGCTCGCGCTGGACCTGCATCTGGGGCCGCGGCTGCCTCGGGATCCGCGCCGAGCCGACGCCGGAGCTCAAGCAGGGGTGCTGCTCGGTCGGCGCCGAGCTCGACGGGCCCGACGAGGGCGCCCGAGTGAGCGCGTATGCCGCCATGCTCGAGCCGAAGCGGTTCGAGCACCACGCTCAGGCGGCCACCGACGGGGTGTTCGCCGACGAGCGACGTCTCAGCACCCGGGTGGTCGACGGGGCCTGCATCTTCCTGAACCGCCCCGGGTTCGAGGGCGGTGAGGGTTGCGCCCTGCACCTCGCCGCCCTCGACGCCGATGAGCCCCCGCTCGAGTGGAAGCCGTCGGTCTGCTGGCAGCTGCCCTTGAAGGTCGAGTGGGAGCCCGGCGAGCAGACGAACACCGAGGTCGCCACCGTGCGGGGCTGGACCCGGGCCGATTGGAACGAGGACGGCGACGAGATGCACTGGTGCTGCACTGAGGGACCCGAGGCCTACGTCGGTGACCGGCCGGTGGTCGAGTCGTTGGGTGAGGAGCTCGAGTCCATCGTCGGCACCACCGTCTACGTGGAGCTCCGGCGCCGCCTCAGCCCGAGCTGACCTGAACCCGAGCCGAGCGGATCCAGCGCGTTTCCGGGAGGCTGCCAGACTGCGTCGGTGTCGACGGTGCGCGTGTCGGTCGAGGCACAGGCCCCGGGATCAGGCCTCGGGAGTATCTTCGCCACGAGGGTGGATGACGCCACCGCGCGGGCCGGCGGTGCTTCTCCTGGTCGTCGGTGAGCTAGGGGGCGGGCTCCTCCACCACGACGATGTGGTTGCCGTCCGGGTCGCGCAGCATGAACATCAGCGGGGCGCCGGGGGTGCGCATCGGTTCCGGATCGATGTCGATGCCGCCGATGGCGCTCAGGCGCGCGTGCTCGCCCAGGACGTCCGGTGTCTCCACACCGATCGAGCCGCCGCCGGGCTCGCCGCCCATCGGTGGGTTGAGCGCGAGCCGCGCCCGTGACCCGGGCGGGGCCACTTCCAGCCAGCGCATCTCGTCGTGCTCACCGAAGCGCGTGTCGCCGCGCACCTCGAAGCCGAGCATGTCGGTGTAGAAGGCGAGGGCCGCATCCTGGTCGGCGACGGCGAACATGGCCACGCCGATGTTCGAGAGGGTGGGCGGGGTTGGTGTGGGATCAGTCATGGCCCGTAGACGGTGCGAGCAGGCGGAACTCATCGGTCCCGCTCCGAGATGTCGGCCGCTCGCGCCGAGCCGCCGGTGCCGCGGCGGGTCACGGTGCGGGTGAGGATCCCGAGGGTGGCCCGCAGCGCCGTGTCGGAGAGAACCGGGAAGATCCCCGCCTCCCTCCACACCGGGTCGATGGACGACCAGTCGTAGTACGAGGTGACGAGCGTGCCGTCGTCGACGGGTTCGAGCCGGTAGCCGTAGATGTGACCGATCGGCGGACGGATCTGGCCGAGGATCGTCCACGCGATCTCGCGTTCGGGCACGAACGTCGAGATGGTGACCGTCACGTCGTAGCGGCCCAGCGGGTAGTCGTTCAGGGCCTCACGGTCCATGTGCACCACGAAGCTGTCGCCGACAGCGGTCACCGGCTCGCCCGTCGCGTCGAGCAACATCCCGGAGCTGTCGATGTCCACGTGGCCCTGCGGGTCGCACAGCAGCCCGAAGATCGTCGCCGGGTCCGCGGCGATCGTCCGCTGGACCTCCAACCGCTCGTTCGTCATCTCCGCATCCTGCCACCGGGTGGGGCCGAGGGCCGGCGACCTCCGCAAACTGCCACCCTGGTGCGAGCTGCGAGCCAATGAAGGCGGCGGATTCGCTGCGCTGCGTCGCCGGGTGGCACCAGCGGTCCGGCCCCGTAGCGTCGGGCGCACCGAACCCGACCCAGGAGCCTCCCGTGAAGGCAGCCGTGTACTACGAGACGGGAGCACCCGAGGTGATCCGCTACGAGGACGTCGACGCACCGGACCTCAAGGCCCACGGCGTGCGGATCGACGTCGAGGCCATCAGCATCGAGGGCGGCGACACCCTGAACCGACTCGGCGGACCGATGCCCACCACGCCTCACATCGTGGGTTACCAATGCGGGGGCACCATCGCCGCGATCGGCGCCGAGGTCACCGACCGCACCGTCGGCCAGCAGGTCGTGGCGACGATGGCCCACGGGTCCCACGCCGAGCAGGTCGTGGTGCCCTCAGCCTCGACCTGGCCGGTGCCCGAGGGCCTCGACGTGGTGCTCGCGGCGTGCGTCCCGGTCGCCTTCGGCACCGCCGATGACTGCCTCTTCGAGTTCGGACGTCTGCAGGCCGGGGAGACGGTGCTGGTGCAGGCCGGATCCGGCGGGGTCGGCCTGGCCGCCATCCAGCTGGCGGCGCGCGCGGGGGCCACGGTGATCACCACCGCCTCGAGCGCCGAGAAGCTCGAGCGGCTGGCGGGCTACGGCGCGGATCACGGCATCAACTACCGCGACGACGACCTCGCCGACGAGGCGCGGCGCCTGACCGACGGGCGGGGCGTCGACCTGGTGCTCGACTCGGTGGGCACGACCCTGCCGGCGAGCATCCGCGCCTTGGCCTACCGGGGACGCATCTCCTATGTCGGCAACGCCGGGCGGGACCCGCAGCCGGTCGACGTGTCGGCCCTGATGGGTGGCAACCAGTCGATCCAGGGCGTGTTCCTCGGCGCCGAGCTGCTCATGGGGCCAAGGGCGCATGACAACATCGCCCGCCTCCTCGGCGAGATCGCCGCCGGTGGGCTCGAGGTCGTCATCGACGGAACGTTCCCGCTGGCCGAGGCGGCTGCGGCCCATGCCCACCTCGAGGCCCGGGAGGCCTTCGGCCGCGTCGTGTTGGTGCCCTAGACCTCCCGACCTCGAGTAGATGACCTCCGCAGGAAGGGCGATGGCTCAACGTCCGGCGGTCGATCGGGGCAAGGTGGACGCCATGGCCGACGTCCCCGCGGATGAGATCGCGCCGCTGCTCGCGGTGCCGCTCGACCGCTTCGTCGAGCTCCGCACGGCACGGGTCAAGGCGCTCAAGGCCGAAGGACGCAGGGCCGAGGCCGCCGCGCTGGCCGGGGTACGGAAGCCCTCCCGGCTCGTCTGGCTGGTCGGCGAGCTGGCCCGCCAGTACCCCGGCCAGGCCCGGGAGGCGGCCGACGTGGCTCGCCAGCTCGACTCATCCACGGGTGGCGTCCGAGCCCTGATGCGGCGGCTCCGCGACGCCGTCGAGGCCCTGGCCGAGCTCGCTCGTGAGGTGGCCGACCCCGTGGACGAAGCCGAGGTGGGCCTGGCGTTGCGGTCCGTGCTCGGCGACCGCACGGCGCGCGACCAGTGGAAGGACGGCCGGTTGCTCGCCCTTCCCCGCGACGACGGCAGTGCCTCGACCGGCGACGACGGATCGAGGGTGCCGCGCTCGCAGGCTCGCACCCAGCCTGATCCACCAGGACCCACGCCGTCCCCGCCGCCGGACGACGAGCTGGCAGCGCGCCGGTCGCGCCCGGACAGCGACGTGGGTGACCGGACCCGCCGCCGCTCGGCCGACGAGCGTCACCCGGATGCGGAGGACGCGGGGCGCGAGCCGGCGGAGGAAGCCCGACGCCGCGAGAAGAAGAACGACGCCGCGCGCCGGGCCGAGGACGAGGCCCGACGCCGGGACGACGCCGCCGCCGAGCACGCCCGGCAACGCGCCCGGGAGGCCATCGACCGAGCCGACGCCCAGGTCCGCACCGCCCGTGCGGCGCGCATCTCGGCGACCGATGTCGTGGGCGGGCTGGAGCGCCGGCTCTCCGACCTACGAGGCGAGCTCGACGCGGCGCGCCGCCAGGCGGAGGCGGCGGAGCACGCCGAGGTCGAGGCCGTCGAACGCCTCGTGGAGGCTCACGCCGGGCAAGGAGACCCACCCGGCCGCCGTCGACCTCGCGGCGGTCGCGGCTAGTGGCGGAGCGATCCGCGCGAGGCGGTGGAGCGCTCGACCACCAGGATCAGCGCGGCGGCGGAGATGACGGCCACGACCGAGCCCAGGACGTTCAGGTCGAAGATGTCACCGGTGTCGAGGAGGTTGGCCACCACCCCGCCGATGACGGATCCCACCAGTCCCAGCAGCAGGGTCATCCAGATGCTCATCTGTTGACGGCCGGGGATGATGAGCCGGGCGAGGACCCCGACGATGAGTCCGAAGACGATGAACCCGATCATGATGCTCTCCTGGTGCGGGGAATGGGACCCACCCCTCCTTCCCCTCCACCGGTGCCCCACACACGAACCAGGCCGACGACACGACGGGACGACCGAAGGTGAGCCACCGATGACCGACCCCTCCGACGAATCCCGAGGCCGCGAGACCGAGCACGCACGGCTCAACCGCGAGCTCGACCAGCTCCTCGGTGAGCTCCGGGTGGCGCTGCCCGGTGTCCAGGTGCTGCTGGCGTTCCTGCTGACGGTGCCCTTCTCGGACAACTTCGACCGGGTCACCGGAGCGTCCTCCGCGGTCTTCCTCGCTTCGATCGCGCTGGCCGCCGCGGCATCGATCCTGCTCATCGCCCCGACCGTCCACCACCGTCTCCGGTTCCGGGAGGGCACCAAGGAGGAGATGATCCACATGGGCAACGCCTTGGCCGTGGCCGGCGTTGCCTGTCTGGGGTTGGCGATCGGCTGCGCCCTCTACGTCGTCGGCGACGCCGGGTTCACCGACACCCCGGCGCGGTGGCTCGGCCCGGCGATGGTCGTGCTCGCCGCGATCACCTGGGTAGCTGTGCCCATGCGGTACAAGGCGGGCCAGACCCGGCGCGATCGCTGAGCCGTCCGGGCCGCTCGGATCGGCCCCTCGTCGTTCTCAGGAAGTGCGCTCCGCGGCCGACCGTTGCCTCGTGGTCCCCACTGCGCTCGAGGCGCGCGATCGTCCTGCCCGCCTCGGGCGTGCCCTCGTGCCGATCGCCGTGGTGTCGGCCCTGTTCACCGCCTGGCTGGCCTTCGACATCGGTGGGACCGCGCTCACCCGCGCCGTGGACAACACCTGCTTCCTCCTCGTCTCCGCCGGCACCGGGCTGCTGATGGCCCGGGCGGCGGGTCGTTGCACGGGGGCCACTCGTCGGGCCTGGCGCCTGTTGGCGGCGGCATCGCTCATCTGGTGCGCCGGCCAGGTGGCGTGGATGCTGCGGGAGGGCCTCTCGGGCAACCCGGCGCCGTTCCCGTCGGTGGCCGACGCCGGGTTCCTGCTGTCGCTGCCCCTGGCCGCGTTCGGCGTGCTGACGACCCCGACGTGCGCGGCCGCACCGACGACGCACCGACCATCGGCGGAACCCTGCTGGTCTACCTGCCCATCGGCGCCGCTCTCGTCGCCGGTCTCGCGACGGGGCGGTTCTTCGACGGCGTGGCGCCAGAGGTCGGCGATCGTCCTGGTGGGCCTCCTTGCCGGCCGACAGGTGCTCACCATCGCCGAGAACGTGCGCCTGGCCGAGACGGTGGAGCGCCACCGCCCACTACGAGGGCCTGGTGCGCAACTCGAGTGACCTGGTCCTCGTCACCGACGGCTACGACGAGCTCCGGTACGTCAGCCCCTCGGTCGAGCGCATCCTCGGCTACCGGGTCGAGGACGTGTTGGGCACCTCCATGCGCCCGCTGATACACCCCGACGACCACGGGATCCTCGACGAGATCACCACCGCCGTGCTCGAGGATGGGGGCGGGCGGGCCGAGCTGCGCGTGCGCGACGCACGCCGCCGGGCACCGCCTCGACCTGGCCGTCAACCTCTCGGCCCGCCAGCTCGCAGACCCGGGTCTGGCTGACGACGTCGAACGGGCCATCGTCACCTCCGGCATCGATCCCGGCTCGCTGGTGCTCGAGGTGACCGAGACGGCGCTGATGGAGGATCCCGACCGGGCCCTCGCCACGCTGCAACGACTACGCCGGATCGGCGCCCGCATCGCGGTCGACGACTTCGGCACCGGGTACTGCTCGCTCAGCTACCTGAGCGCGTTCCCGGTGCAGATCCTGAAGGTCGATGCCGCGTTCGTGGCCCGGATGACGACCAACCAGCAGGACCGGACCATCGTCGCTGCGGTGATCGGCCTGGCTCACGCCCTCGGCATCATGGCCCTCGGCGAGGGCGTCGAGTCCGAGAGCCAGCTCGAGATGCTCTCGGAGCTCGGCTGCGACGCGGTCCAGGGCTTCCTGCTCGGGGTTCCGCTGCCAGGACCGGAGCTCCTCCGCCGGCTCGAGGCGCCCGTCCCCGTGGAGGCGACCGGCCGGTCATGGAGCAGCTCGTCGCTCGGGTGAGGGTCGTGGAACGCGTCGGGCCCCCGGGAACATCGGATGCTCCACCGTCCTCTCACCCACGACCAACAGCACCGGACGGCCCGACGCCGACGGCACGAGAGGACGACACCGATGAGCGACTTCAGCTACGACACCGATGGCGACGGGTTCGTCGACACCGTGGAGAGCGACACCGACGGCGACGGGTTCACCGACACGCTGGCGTATGACACCGACGGCGACAGCTACGTCGATGTGGTGGAGGCCGACACCGACGGCGACGGGTACACCGACACGGTGGTCGACGACAGCAACGCCGACGGGCAGGCCGACACCGCCGCAGCCGACACCGACGGCGACGGATACGCCGACACGGCCGCCGTCGACCTCGGCTCGGGCCCGTTCCAGGCCTGACGCACCGGCAACCGGCGAGGGACAGTGAGAGGTCCCGCACCACCCGGTGCGGGATCTCAGGCGTGCGCCGGCTTCGAGTGCCGTCAGGACGATCTCACCCGGCCACTCTCGATCATGAGAGGAACCTACGCACCAGGGCGTCTACCTCGTCGGCGCGCTCGAGGGCGGCCCAGTGGCCGCACGCCTCGAGCACCTCGACCCGTGCACGCGGCAGGGCCGAGGCCAGCTCCTGCACCGCGTCTCGCCATCTCCAACGCCCTCGGCACCCTGGTCTCCCAGGACGATGACCCCGCCCGCACCCGGGCCACCGTGATCCCGATCTGGGAGCACCTGCTCCGATCGCTCAAGGTGCCGGAGTAGGACTGCCGGGCGCAGACGGTTGGCCGGGCCCTGGATGGACCGCAACGCTCGGATTGCCGCTGCTGGGTACGCTGAGAGTTGATGTCACGCCTCGACCGGATCACATTCGAACCATCCATCTGCCACGGACAACCGACGATACGCGGTCTCCGGTACCCGGTGGAAGGTTTGCTCGAGCTTCTCGCCTCGGGCATGACGATCGACGAGGTCCTTGGGGACTACCCGGACCTCGAGCGTGACGACCTGCTCGCCGCCCTCGAGTTCGGGGCACTGGCGTCAGGCATGCGACGGGTCGTGCCGCTCGGCGCGGCGTGATGTTCCTCGTCGACGCGCAGCTCCCGGCTCGGCTCGCTCGCCAGCTCTCCAACGCCGGCCACGATGCCACGCGACCTCCGGACTTCCGGACTTCCGGACGGCAACCGTACGAGCGACGTGGACATCGCTTCGTTGGCCGACGGTGAGGACCGGATCGTAATCACGAAGGATCGCGACTTCCGCAAGAGTCACCTCCTCCGCTCCACCCCCGTCGGCTGCTCATCGTCACCACCGGTAACATCGAGAACAACGACCTGTTGGCGCTGTTCGATGAGCATCTCGATGCGGTCGCCAGCGCCCTCGAAGAGGTGAGATTCGTGGAGCTTCGCCCCGATCGGCTCATCGTTCACCGGGACCGTTGAAGCGGCCACCGGCGAAGCCCGATGGAGCAGACTTCCGGGGTGGTTGACGACGTCCCTGATGCTCTCGCTCCGCTTGCCTTCCCCGGGACCGCAGATTGGGCTCGGTTGGGCCTCCGAATGGGACCCGAGCTGTCGGGCGGGTACCAGTCCCGAGTGATCTCGGCGCAGGCGGATGACCGCGTCGTCGTCAAGCTGACCGACGAGCGGCTGGTCGAACCGGAGCAGTTCAGGCGCCGGCTCGGGGCACTGATCGAGCTCGCTCGAACGAACGACGATGCGGTCGGCCCGCAACGTCACCGCGGCAAGTTCATCAACCGGCTCTGCGGTTGGCTCGTGGTCGTCTACCCGTTCGTCGACGGCGCCCAGCCTGACCTCGATCGAGAGAGCGACGTGGCCCGGATGGGTCGGACGCTGGCCGGGCTGCACCGGTCAATGGCTGAGATCCCGACATGGGGACTCCCCGCGGTGGCCGCCCTCCAGGTCTCAGCAGCTGCGGCGCCGGTCCTGCCTTCGGACCGGACCCAGCTGATCCACGGCGACTTCGCCGCTGCGAACCTGTGCCTCGACGCGGGACGACTGCGCGTGTTCGACTTCGATGACTGTGGCTCCGGACCCGTCGAGTTCGATGTCGGCAACGCTCTGTACATGGTGCTGTTCGACGCGACCATCGACGAGGCCCCGGCGCGCTACCACCGGTTCCGTCCCTGGTTCGTGGATGCCTACCGAGCCGAGGCCGAGGAACCCATCGACGATGATGTGCTCGACACGGTGATCGAGCTGCGCCGTTCGGCCCTGCGCCACTGGGTCGACCACCTGAGCGAGGCACCCATCGGCATCCGTACCTCGTCACCACAGTGGCGTCGCACCCTTCGGTCCTTCACCGATCCGACCTAGAGGTGCGGACCGAGGGGGAGGGGTCACCGTGAGCTCTCCGAGGGTGTCCCACAGTGCCGCCATCGCGTCCACGACGTCGCCGCCGCCCCGACACGTGTTTTCGCAGGTCAGAGGCCCGAAACGATCGCTGACCAGTGGAGCGACCAGACCCGGACCTCGACCTAGATGTCGTAGTACAAGGTGAACTCATAGGGGTGAGGGCGCAGGCGCAGGGCGTCGACCTCGTTGACCCGCTTGTAGCGGATCCACGTGTCGAGCAGGTCGTCGGTGAACACGTCGCCGGCGCGGAGGAAGTCGGAGTCGACCTCGAGGGCATCGAGGACGGCCTCCAGCGAGGCCGGCACCTGGGGCAGACCGGCGAGCTCATCGGGAGGCAGCTCGTAGAGGTCCTTGTCGACCGGCTCGGGCGGCTCGATGCGCTTCTCGATGCCGTCGAGGCCGGCGAGCAGCATGGCCGAGAAGGCCAGGTAGGGGTTCGCCGTGTTGTCGGGGCAGCGGAACTCGACCCGCTTGGCCTTGGGCGACAGGTTGGCCAGCGGTATGCGGCACGACGCCGAGCGGTTGCGCTGGCTGTAGACGAGGTTCACCGGTGCCTCGTAGCCCGGCACCAGGCGCTTGAAGCTGTTGGTGGTCGGGTTGGTGAACGCCAGCAGGGCCGGGGCGTGGTGGAGGATGCCGCCGATGTACCAGCGGGCCAGGTCCGACAGCCCGGCGTAGCCCGTCTCGTCGTAGAACAGCGGCTCGCCGCCCTTCCACAGCGACTGATGGGTGTGCATGCCCGAGCCGTTGTCCTCGAAGATCGGCTTGGGCATGAACGTCAACGTCTTGCCCGCCTCGTGCGCGGTCGACTTGAGCACGTACTTGAAGGTCATGAGCTTGTCGGCCATGGCGAGGAGCGTGTCGAACTGGATGCCGATCTCACCCTGGCCGCCGGAGGCGACCTCGTGGTGGTGCAGCTCGACGGGCACGCCGACCCGCTCGAGGTTGAGGGCCATCTCCGAGCGCAGGTCGTGGAGGTGGTCCATCGGCGGCACCGGGAAGTAGCCCTCCTTGGTGCGGGGCTTGTGGCCGAGGTTGGGCCGCTCGTCGCGGCCGGTGTTCCACTGCCCCTCGACCGAGTCGACCTCGTAGAACGCACCGTTGGACCGGGTCTCGAAGCGGACCTCGTCGAAGACGAAGAACTCGGGCTCAGGGCCGAAGTAGGCGGTGTCGGCCAGCCCGGTCGAGAACAGGTGCTGCTCGGCCTTGCGGGCGATGTGGCGCGGGTCGCGGCTGTAGCTCTCACCGGTGACCGGGTCGGCCACGAAGCAGTGCAGCACGTAGGTGGGGTGCGGCCGGAACGGATCGAGGTAGCCGGTGTCAGCGTCGGGCACGAGGATCATGTCCGACTCCTGGATCTGCTGGAACCCGCGCACCGACGAGCCGTCGAAGGGGTGCCCGGTCTCGAAGTGCCCCTCGTTCAGGACCGACGCCGGGACGGTGACGTGCTGCATCACCCCGGGCAGGTCCGAGAACCGGAAGTCGACGAAGGCGATGTCGTGATCGGCGATGACGTCGAGCACCTCGGCCGGCGTGCGCTGCTCCACGGGTCTCTCCACGGGTCGAGGTGGCGCCGGTACGGCGATCGGCCGAACCTACCGCTCTCGTGGTCGCCGCCCGGGAGATGACCGTGATCGGCGTCAGACCGCCGTCAGCAACGGGTCCGGGCCCTGACGCGGAGCGGAGGAGCGACAGGAGCGACAGGAGAGCCGAAAGCAGTTCCTGAAGTGGAACTAGCCGGAACTGCTACAGATCGTGGTGGCGCGTGGACGCCCTCTGGCGTATTTCCCACACCCAACAGGTGGGCCGCAGGCCCTCGGGCGCTGAGATGAGTCTTGGAGGATCTCGCAGCCGAGGGAGCGCAGACCAGCAGCGATGCGAACAACTCGAAGCCGAGGCGTTGATGGAGGCCGCAGCCGACGAGCTGGCCCCGTTGATCGGCCGGACCAAGGCCTGCACGGCGGTGCGGTTGTCCCTGGCGACGTGGTACCGCCGGCACCGCCCCAGCCCGGCGGCCCCGTCGAAGGAGAGCCGGTGCCTCAGGCGTGCCGGTCCCAGCCCCGGGCGCTGTCGCCGGCCGAGCGTGACGAGCTGTGGGCAGTGCTCCACGAGGACGGTTCGTGGACCTCGCGGAGATCTACGCCACGCTCCTCGACGAGGGGGGACTCGCCCTGCTCACCCCCGCCCCAGTCCACTACGGCCACGTCGACCTCGTCATCGACCACCGCCAGAGCGTCCTCGACGCCGCATGACGAGCCGGATCACTCCGTAGACGACCCCGACGACGAGCGCGATCGCGATGAGCACCAGTGCCAACATCGTCAGGCCCCAGAGCAAGACGAAGCCTCCCCAAACGACGATCTGTGAGATGACGATGAGGCGCCCCGGGGTGGGTGGGGTGGTCCGGCGATGGTAGGCGAGGAGTTGTTGGCGGGCCCGTGTGAGGCCTTGCCGAACCGCGCCGGGCTTCCTTCGGTGGCGCGGAGACGGTGCAACGGCCCATAGCGTCGAAACCATGTGGTGGCGATGGATCGACGTGGAGGCCCCGGCAGAGGCGGCGTGGGACCTGCTGATCGACCTCGACCGCTGGCCGGAGTGGGCGCCGAGCCTGACCGGCGCCCGCCTGGACGGCGGCGGGCGGCGCCTGTTCCCCGCCGCCACGGGGGCCGTCCGCACGCCGATCGGGGTCTGGGTGCCGTTCCGGGTGACGAGCTGGAGCGACGGGCGGGCCTGGGGTTGGCGGGTGGCCGGCGTCCCGGCCACCGAGCACCGGGTCGAGCCCCTCGGGCCGGACCGGTGCCGGGTCGGCTTCGGGGTGCCGACGTGGGCCCCCGCCTACCTCGTGATCTGTGCCGTCGCCCTGCGGCGCATCGCCACCCTTGCCCGAGCGGCGTCCTCGGCCTGATCCCGCGAGGCGCCCCTACCCTGCGGCCATGGCCGGAGCCGACGCCCCCACCGCCCTCTTCACCGCCCTCGGCGGTGACCGCTTCCGAGCCACGGACCTCAGCCGGGGGCCGTGGGATGCCCAGGCGCTGCACGGCGGGCCCGTCGCCGCCCTCGCCGCCCGAGCTCTCGAGGCGGCGCTGGCCGCGACCCGGCGCGACGGAGACCCGTCCTTCCTCCCGGCCCGGTTCACCCTCGAGCTGGAGCGGCCCGTGGGTCTCGAGCCGATCGCGGTGCGGGCCGAGGTCACCCGACCCGGTCGATCAGTGCGCAGCGCCGAGGCGACGCTCCACGACGACGACGGCCGGCGCCTCGCTCAGGCCTCGCTGTTGGCGATCCGCGAGCGGGTCGAGCCCCTCGACCTCACCAGTGCGGTCCGACCCGATGACACCCCGCCGGCCCCACCTGGCCCACCGGCGGGCGAGACCTGGGAGACCTACCCGGGGCTCGCGTTCCACCGCGATGCGGTCGACCACGCCTTCGTCCGGGGGTCGTTCATCGACATCGGGCCGGCGACCGACTGGATCCGCCTCCGGGTGCCGATCATCGACGGCGAGGTGCCCTCACCGCTCCAACGGGTGGTCGCCGCGGCCGACTTCGGCAACGGCGTGTCCGCTGCGGTCCCCCACGCGAGCCACACCTTCATCAACCCCGACCTGGTCGTAGCCCTGCTCCGGGCGCCGGTGGGTGACGTGGTCGGGGTCGAGGCCGCCACCCGGGTGGAGCCGACCGGCATCGGGCTCACCGAGACGGTGTTGTGGGACACCCGAGGGCGGATCGGCCTGGCCACCCAGAGCCTCGTCGTCGAGGCTCGCTGACGCGCGCCGGGCTGAGAACGAACCGGTGAGCCGTCACCCGCCGATCGGTGTGCGGGTGCTCACCAGCTCGATCGGTGGGGACAGGGAGCCCCGCGTTCGCTGACCGGGCCGGTTCAGGCTCGGCTGGCGACCAGGTTGCGGCGCTCGGCCTCGCTGAGCCCGCCCCAGATGCCGTGGTTCTCACGAATCTTCAGCGCGTACTCCAGGCACGGTTCCGTGACGCTGCAGGTGCGACAGATCTCCTTGGCCCGCACCTCGCGGGCCGCCTTGTCGTCCCGGCGCTCGGAGCTCTCCGGCGGGTAGAACACGGCTGCGTGGGGACCACGACACGCGGCTCGAAGCTGCCATTCATCGTCGACTCGCTGTGCGCTCAACTGACGACTCCTTTCGGAGCTCTCGGCCCGTCGGGGCCGGGGCCCTAGCACTGCTGGAGGGAGCATCGGCAGCTACCTCCGGAGGATGTCGACCCTAGGACCGAGGTCACATGCGCACAAGGGAAACATTCGCGAGCGCTCGCTGCCTCACGCGAGCATCGGCGCAGGTCAGCAGGGGCGAGCGGCGCCGCTCCGTCGCCGGTGTCAGTCCCCGGCGTCGCGCTCCGAGCGGCGCTCGCGGTGGTCGCGCGCCGCGCCCTCCAGCGGCTCGACCTCGAGGAGGAGCCCGTCGACCTCGACCACGCGCACCGCGTCTCCGGCCGGCACCGGGGTGGCCCGGTTGGTGCGGGCCCGCCACGACGCGCCACGCACCCGTACCACGCCGTCGGGGTCGACGGAGGTGACCGCCTCACCCTCCTCGCCGATCATCCAGCCCCGTCCGATGGTGGGGGTCGAGAACCGGGTGCGGACCATGGCGGGCATGGCGCCGATGACGAACACGAGCATCCCGCCGATGCCCACGAGCAGCGTGATCCACGACAGCGACAGCCCCTCGTAGAGCAGCAGCGACCCGACGACAAGCGCCGCGGTGCCCACCGCCGTCCACACCCGCGGCACGCCCGTCTGCACATCGACGGCGTAGGCCACCACGGTGAGAACGAGCAGGGCGACGGCCCAGCCCCGCGCCGGCAGCACGGCGAGGCCGTAGCAGCCCAGCACCGTGCAGACCGCGCCGACCACGCCGGCGACACCGACACCGGCGGTGTAGAGCTCGAAGACGATGAGGGCCAGGCCGGCGAGCAGCAGGAGGTAGGCCACCGCCGGGCTGGCCACCGTGTGGAGCAGCTGGTCGAGGATCGGCAGCTTGGAGAACACAGGTATCGAGTCGCCGCTGACGCTTCGCTGGGCCCGCCCCTCCGCGTCCTCCACGACACGGGTCTCCACGCCGTCGAGGTCGATGAGGAAGGTGCCCAGCACGGGCGCCTCGCTCTCGGCCAGCTCCAGCTCGAGGGCTTCCTCCGCGCTCACCGTGCTGTCCTCGAGGCGGTCGAGGGCCGCCCGGAACGGCGCGCGGAAGCGAGCCTCGTCGACAACCGGGTCACCCAGGTCGCCGATCCGGCTCCCAGGGGCGACGCCGAGCGTGCAGGCCACCGCCGCGATCTGGGCCACCCCCTCGGTGGCCCGGGTACCCGACGGGCCGACCCACACCGCCACGGGGACCTCCGATGTCCGGACCCGCTCGACCAGCTCGGCCACGCGCGAGTCCGAGACGACCGTGCCCTTGCTGTTGACCTGGAGGATCAGCCAGGCAACGTCGGCCTCTTCGGCGTCGTCGATGCTGCGCTCGAGGAACCGGGCCAGCACCGGGTCGAGCAGACCGCTGACGGTCACCACCGAGAGGCGCCCGCCCCGCTCACCGGCTGTCGCGCACGACGGGGCGCCGCCCTCCTGGGCTCCGGCCGGGCGGGCCGGGGCGCCGACGAGGAGCGCGAGCAGGCCCAGCACGAGGGCCAGAGCACCGAGGCCGGTGGTGGTGGTCGATAGCCTGCGCACCGAGATGCCTCCTTGGTGCCGACGACGGTGAGTCACGCGAACCCTGAGCGGTTCTTCACCGCGTCTCGGGTCGTCATCGTCGCCGGGAAGGGAGGCGTCGGCAAAACGACGGTCACCGCGGCGCTCGCCCGAGCGGCGTCGCTCCGAGGCCTCACGCCGCTCATAGTGGAGCTGGAGGGCAAGTCGGGGCTGGCGTCGATGTTCGGTCGCGAGCCCCTCGACTACACCGAGGTCGTCCTGGCCGGTGCCGACGACGCTGCCGGCACCGGTGAGATCCGGGCCCGGTCCCTGACCCCCGACGACGCCCTGATCGAGTACCTGAACGACTCCGGGCTCAAGCGCCTCACCAAGCGCCTGGTCTCCTCCGGGGTCATCGACATGGTCGCCACTGCCATCCCCGGCATCCGCGACATCATCGTGCTGGGCAAGGTGAAGCAGATCGAGCAGGCCATGGCCGCCGGCGCAGGCGGCACCCCGGACCTGGTGCTCATCGACGCCCCCGCCGCGGGCCACGCCATCACGTTCCTCCGCTCGGCCCGAGGCCTCCTCGACGCGGTGCGGGTCGGTCCCATCCGGGGGCAGGCCACCGACGTGCAGACCATGCTCGCCGACCCCCGCCGCACGCAGGTCGTGCTGGTCACGCTGCCCGAGGAGACGCCGGTCAACGAGCTGGTCGAGACCGCCTTCAGCCTCGAGGACGAGGTGGGCATCAGCCTCGGCCCGGTGGTGGTGAACGGCCTCTACCCGGCGCTGGACGGGCTGGAGACCGATCCTGACACCGCCGCTACCGACGCCGGCACCAGGCTCCGCAAGGGCGAGAAGGCCAGCCTGGCCGAGGCTGCGGACTTCCGCGTCCACCGCATCGCCCTGCAGGCCGCCCAGCTCGTCCGCCTGGCCGAGAGCCTGCCGCTGCCCCAGGTCCGCCTGCCGTTCCTCTTCGAGGCCGAGATCGACCCCGCCGGCCTGAACACCCTGGCCGCCGCCGTGCTCGATGGCCTGGACGCCCTGCCCGAGGCCACCATCGACCCCGGCAACCACGCCGAGGACGCCTCGTGAGCCCTGACACGCCGAGCGTCGCCACCGGCGACGCGGCCGAGGCCGAGGCCCCAACGAGGATTGCGCCGGCGACACTCGAGGAGCTGGTCGAGCGGGCCGAGATCGTCATCTGCTGCGGCTCGGGCGGGGTGGGCAAGACGACCAGCGCCGCGGTCCTCGCCCTGCGGGCCGCGCAGCAGGGCCGGCGCGCCGTGGTCGTCACCATCGACCCCGCCCGACGCCTGGCCGACGCCCTGGGCCTCGACGGCATCGGCAACACGGCAACCCGGATCGAAGGGCCGTGGGCGGGTGAGCTCTCGGCGGTGATGCTCGACACCAAGTCGACCTTCGACTCGGTCGTGGCGCGCTACGCCGGCGACGACGAGCAGGCCGAGCGGATCCTCTCGAACCGGTTCTACCGCAACATCTCCGGGGCCCTGTCGGGCACCCAGGAGTACATGGCCATGGAAAAGCTCTACGAGCTCCAGGCCGACGACGCGTTCGACGTGGTTGTGGTGGACACGCCGCCGTCGCGCCACGCCCTCGACTTCCTCGACGCTCCCCGCAACCTGACCCGCTTCCTCGACCACCGCCTCTACCGGGTGCTCACCGCTCCCACCCGGGGCGTGATGAAGGCGGTCAACGCCGCCGCGGTGAGCTTCGTGCGGTCGGTGTCGAAGATCGTGGGTGCCGAGGTCTTCGACGACGCCATTGCCTTCTTCCAGGCCTTCGAGGGCATGGAGGAGGGGTTCCGGGAGCGGGCCGACGCCGTGCTCCAGCTGCTCGACGACCCCCGCACGGCGTTCGTCCTGGTCGCCTCGCCCCGCCGCGACACCGTGGCCGAGGCCCACTACTTCGCCGACCGGCTGGGTGAGGCGGACATCCCGGTCGCCGCGCTCATCGTGAACAAGGTCCACCCGAGCTTCAGCGACCAGCTGCCCGAGGCGCTGCGGGAGCGATCCCGGACCCTCGCCGGCGGTGATCTCGGCGGCCTGTACCGGAACCTGGCCGACTTCGCGCTCATCGCCGCCCGCGAGGACGAGCACCTCGACGGCCTGGCCGAACAGGTCGCCCCGGCGCCCGTCGTCCGGGTGCCGTACCTGCGCTCCGACGTGCACGACCTCGACGGTCTCACCGAGATCGCCGACCACCTCTTCGGCGCCCCGCCCTCCTGACCCCGCGGGTCAGCCGGTGGGGCCGTCGGCCAGCACCGCGACCGCCTTCTCGACGGTCTCCTCCACCGGGACGATGCGGTCGAAGCCGGTGGTGTGGAGCAGGCGCGTGAGCGTGGGTCGCCCGCACGCCACCGCGACCTCGCCGCCGGACTCCCGGGTGCGGCGGATGCCGCCGATGAGCGCCCCGAGGCCGGCGGAGTCCATGAACGGCACGTTCGACAGGTCGATGAGCAGGTGCGTGACCCCGGCGACCTCGCCCAGGGCCTCACGGAAGTCGTTGACCGTGTACGCGTCGAGCTCACCCACCGGGCGACACAGCGTGTAGGCGTCGGTCGCAACGACCTCGATCTCAAGCACTGGGGGCAGGACTCCTCGTTCGGCGGGGGCGACGGACCGGACCGTCACCACCCGATCAGGTGCGTTCGCCGGCACCCCGTCGGTGGTGGCGCGCGCGCATGGTACCGGTCCCGCCGGGTCGGGTCGCTGCCTCCCGACGTCGCGACCACCTGAGGGTCCGCGGCGCGCCGCTAGGGTTCCGCCGTGCCCACCGCCCGCACCGTGCTCCTGGCCACCGACGCCGATTGGGTCCGGGACGAGGTCGAAGCCGCGCTGGCCGACGACGACACCGGCATCGTCCGGGTGCGCACCGGGGCCGAGGTGATCGACACGGTCGCCGCCACCGAGCCCGACCTGGTGGTGCTCGACCTCCAGATCGGCAACATGGGCGGCATGGCGGCGTGCATGGCCCTGCGCCTCGAGGAAGGGGCCGGTCGCCTCGATCCGGTCCCGGTGCTGATGCTCCTCGACCGCCCCCACGACGAGTTCCTGGCCAAGCGGTCGGCCGCCGACGGGTGGCTCACCAAGCCGATCGACCCGTTCCGCCTGCGTCGGGCCGCGCTCGCCCTCTTCGCCGGGGGCGAGTGGCACGACGGTGTGAACCCGGGGCTCGACGCCGTCGCCCCCTGACGAGCGACCTGGCGCCGCACGCTCCCGGCGCCACCGGAGTCCATTGGAGGACGACGGCGGGGTGCGGGTAGCCTGAGCCTCTCACGGGGTGTGGCGCAGCTTGGCAGCGCGCTTCGTTCGGGACGAAGAGGTCGTGGGTTCAAATCCCGCCACCCCGACTGTGACCAGCCGTTGACGGCCCCCTCGACCGGAGGGGGGTCGTCGACGCCCGCGGGCCGGCCCGATGGAGGCGTGGACCGCGACCGGTTCTCCGTCGGGTTCGAGGACGACGATCTCCAGCAACCGGCCGGTCCGGTCGGCACCGGTGACCAACAAGCGATCACCATGGTCGACCACCCGGAACTCGACCCGTGCCGTGTGGCGGATGCCTTACGGGCCCGGCGTTCCCCGGCCGCGACGGTGTCAGATCAAGCCGAGACCGCCGTCGACCGAGAGGGTGGTGCCGGTGATGTAGGACGCCTCGTCGGAGAGGAGGAACACCGTCACCGCCGCGACCTCCCACGCCGTGCCCTGGCGACCGAGCGGCACCAGGGTGCGGCCGCGCGTCGGGCGACCCCGTGTGGCGGCCCGACCGAGGGGGGTGTCGATCAGGCCGGGGGCCACGACGTTCGACCGCACCCCTTGGCGGGCTCCTTCGAGGGCGACGTGTCGCGACAGGCCGATGAGGCCGGCCTTGGAGGCGTCGTAGGCGGGGAGGCGGCTCCCGGGCTGGAGGCCGGCGAGGGAGCCGATGAACACGAACGAACCACCGACGGTGAGCAGCGGCATCGCCAGGCGGGCGATCAGGAACGGACCGCGCAGGTTGACCGCGAGGGTCGCGTCCCAGTCGTCGGCCGACGTGCCGATCAGGCCACCGGCGCCGCGGCCGATGCCCGCGTTGCAGACCACGCCGGTGAGATCCCTCGCGGCGGCGACCATCTCGGCACACCCGTCCTCGTCGCTGACATCAGCCACCACGACGGTGGCCTCACCGCCGACGTCGCGCACCAGAGACGCCGTGACCCGCGCCGAGGTTTCGTCGCGATCGGCGCAGACGACCCGTGCCCCCTCGCGGGCGCAGGCGACCGAGATGGCCCGGCCGTTGCCCACCGGCGCGTCGGGCTCGGGCGACGGCATCGACCCGGCGCCGACGACGAGGACCGTGTGACCGAGCAGGCGCTCACCCATGGTCGGGCCCGGTCGGGAAGCCGGCCGCGCCCTCTTCGAGGGGCACACCCAGGCTGTTCAGGGTGAACGACACCAGGTGGTAGTGCCCGACCACCATCGGCACCTCGACCAGCTGGGCCTCGTCGTAGCGCTCGGCCAGCGCCGCCCACGTGGCGTCAGTGATGCATGAGTCGTCGTGCAGCTCATCGGCGGCGCGCAGCACCTCGGCGTCGAAGCGATCCCACCCCTCGGCGTCGGGGCCGGCGGCCACTCGTTCGATCTCGGTGTCGGTCAGGCCCGCTGTCCGGCCCACGATCACGTGCTGGGCCCACTCGTAGGTCGAGCCGCACAGCCACCCCGTGCGCAGCACCAGCAGCTCGCGCTCGCGTGCGGGGAGCTTCCCGGCCAGGAGCTTGCCGCCGAAGGGGAGCCAGCGAGCGAACAACCCGGGGTGGCGGACGAGCGTGGCGAAGATGTTGACCGTGGGGCCGTCCAGGCCCACCTGGGCCATCAGCTCGGTCTGGCGGTCGTCCATCTCGCCGGGCTCGAGGGGCGGGATCCGGGGCGTCGCCGGGCGGGGCCCTCGGTGCGCGGTCATCGGTGGTCGGCGACAGGAGACATCGCCCGGAGTCTGCCCCAACCGGCACCCGCCGGGTGTCACCTCCATCGCTCCGACCCCGGCGGCGGCCTCGACAGCCGCGAGGATGCACCCCATGGTCGAACGCTCCCCCGCGCCCGGTGCGCCGGAGGGCGAAGCGCCCTCCACCGTCGACTGGCTCTTCCGCAACCGGGAGACCGGGCGGATCACCATCGCCCAGTGGCCCAACCCGAGCATCGGGGTCTTCATCGCCGCCACCCTGGCCCGGCGGCTGCTCGACCCGGCCGGGACGATCGGCACCACGCTGACGGTGGTGGGCACCGGGGCCCTGCTCTGGTGGGCGCTCGACGAGGTGATCCGAGGCGTCAACCCGTGGCGCCGCATCCTGGGGACCGTCGTGCTGGTCGGCACCGGGGCGGGCCTCCTGCTCGACCGGTGATCGACGGAGGGCCGCGCCGCCCACCGGTCTCTGGTAACCCGAACGCCATGGACCTCCTCGAAGGCCTGGCCACCACCCGCGCCATCCGCCGCTACTGCCCCGAGCCGATCCCGGAGGATGACCTGGGCCGGATCCTCTGGCACGCCACCCGTGCCCCGTCGGGCTCGAACCGCCAGCCGTTCCGCTTCCTCGTCCTCCGCGACGGACCGTCGGCCCGCACTGCCCGGGCGATCCTCGGCGAGGGCTTCCGGGCGGCATGGGGCACCAAGGCCGCTGCCGACGGGTACCAGGCGGGCTCGGGTGCCGACCGCAGCTCCCCCAAGGCCCGCATGGCGGCGACGATGCAGCACTTCGTCGACCACGTCGAGGAGGTGCCGGCCATCGTGCTCGCCGGCTACGGCCGGCACCGGGCCGTGGACCCCCACGAGGGCGCGTCGGTCTACCCGGCGTGCCAGAACCTCCTGCTCGCGGCCCGGGCTCTCGGCTACGGCGGGGTGATGACGATGTGGCACGCCCTCGTCGAGGACGAGCTGCGGGCGGCGGTCGGCCTGCCCGACGACGTCGTCATCGCGGCGACGATCTGCCTCGGCCGCCCGGTGGGCGCCCACGGTCCCGTCCGCCGGCGGCCCGTCGGCGAGCTCGTCTTCGACGACAGGTGGGGCGAGAGCGCGACGTGGGCCCAGGACCCGCCCGGCACCCGTTTCACCTCGGCCGGACCGCCCCGCCCGAGCCCCCGCTGACGGCCGATGCGACGGTGCGCCCAGCCTCGATCAGAGGGGGAAGCGGCGTCGGAGCCAGTCGCGTGACTATCACTGAGCCGAGCCTTCGATACTCGGCTCAGCCGAGTACGTGTTGTGGAACGTTGCCTCGCCGGGCCGGCGGTCCGTCGCTCAGGTCCACCGGGCTCGCGCCGGAGTCCGTAGCCTGGAGAAGCGATGCGCCCGACGCCCCCGACCAACCCGACCCAGGCGCTCCGGGCCCTGGCCGTGTCGGACACGCACCTGTCGGCCGAGACCCTCGACCGCATGCCCCCGGAGGTCTGGGAGATGGCCACCGAGGCCGACGTGGTGCTCCACGCCGGTGACGTGGTGCACCCGGCGGTGCTCGACGCTCTCGCCGCCCGGGCCCCGGTGCACGCCGTGCTCGGCAACAACGACCACCCCCTCGTCGGCACCCTGCCCGAGACGCTCGAGGTCGACCTGGCCGGCGTGCGGGTGGCCATGGTCCACGACTCAGGGGCCACCGCCGGGCGCCACCGCCGCCTGGCCCGCCGCTTCCCTGACGCCGAGGTGGTGATCTTCGGCCACAGCCACCACCCGATGGTCGATCGGGAGGACGGCGGACCGCTGTTGGTCAACCCCGGCTCGCCCGTGCAACGCCGGCGCCAGCCCGTGCACACCGTGGCCTGGCTCGAGCTGGCCAAGGGTCGCGCGCCCACCGCGGCGCTGGTCGAGGTCGGTCCGCGGGCAACGGGCTGAGCCGGGCAGCGGTCGACGCCACCTCGGATAGGAGGTTCCGGCGGGTGGGCCGGCGTGCGGGTTCAGGGGGCGAGCCAGCGCCGGACCCGGGTCTGGAGCTGATCGACGTTCACGTTCTTGGCGGCACTGACCCACAGGACGTCGCCCGCCTCGAGCCCCAGGCCGGCGGCCAGGTCGCGCTTGCGCCGCTCGCGCACCGAGGACTTCACCTTGTCGTGCTTGGTGGCGACCACGGTGTAGGGCCGATCGTGGTGGTCGAGCCACTCCAGCATCTGAACGTCGAGCGGGGTGGGACCGATCTCCCCGTCGACCAGGACGAGGATCGTGACCAGCTCGTCGCGCCCGAGGAGATACCCCTCGATCATGTGTTGCCAGCCGGCTCGCATCTTCTGCGGAGCCTTGGCGTAGCCGTAGCCCGGGCAGTCGACGACGGTCGCGTCACCGACGCCGCCGGTGGCCTCGTCCAGGGTGAAGCAGTTGAGCAGGCGCGTGCGGCCCGGGGTCTTGGAGACGTGGGCCAGGCGGGTCTGGTTGGCCAGGGCGTTGAGCAGCGAGGACTTGCCCACGTTCGACCGCCCGACGACGGCGACCTCGGCGCGCGTCGCCGGCAACCGGGCGATGTCGTCGGCCGAGGTGACGAACGTGAGCTGCAGCGGACCCTTCCTCACGCCCGAACCCTTGCGCGCCGGGTCAGGCCGAAGGGCGAGTGGTGGTGGCCGGCTCCCCGCCCGTCGGGGCGGTGGTGGGCGGCGCGGTCGTGGCCGGCGGATCGCTCCCGCCCTCACCCGCGTCACCGGCGCGACGGCCGGCCAGCTCGCGGGCGATCGCCTCGGCCTCCTCGACCTGTTCGCCGTAGGTCGCGAAGTCGCGATCGTCGAGCGCGGCGTCGGCGGCGTCGAAGGCCCCCTCGAGCCGGGTCACCAGCTCGTCATCGTCGAGCTCGGCCAGCGCCGGGTCGGGGTCCTCCGCCGGATCCTCCTCGGGGTCCTCGGTCGGGTCACCGGGCGGGTCCGGCACCTCGGAGTCCTCGGGATCGTCGGGCGGCTCGGGCTCGTCCCCCGCATCGCCGGGCTCGCCGTCCGGGTCGTCGGCCGGGTCCTCCGCCTCGTCGTCCTCGACAGGTTCCTCGAGGGTCCCGACCGACACGCCGAAGATCTCCTCCAACGCCTCGTCGAGCGTCGGCGCCACCGCCACCTCGCTCTCGTCGGGCCCGGTCTGGAACGACACCACGACCTGGGTGATGCGCGGCACGCGGGTCGACTCCGCGGTGACGTAGATGGACCGGATGTAGAGGATCGACTCCTCGATCGGAACGAGCAGGACGTTGCCGAAGCTGATCTCGCTCCCCTCGCGACCGAGGAGCGTCTGGAGGGTGGCGACCTCCTCGTCCTGCTGCATGCCGGCCGCGGCGACGCCAGGGCCGTTGGGCAAGCGGCCCGACGGGATGGTGAAGCTGACCAGCTCACCTTCGGGCGTAGCGGTCATGAACGCGGTCAGCTGACCTCGCGAGGCCGGGGTGAAGGGCCGGAGCATCACGAAGGACTCCTGCTCCTCCCCCGGCAGCCGGATCAGCTGGTAGGTGGGATCGATGCCCCGGCTCGCGGTCGAGGTGGGCCGCACCACCGTGGCGTCCGCGGTGGTCGTGGTCGTCGTGGTCGGGGTGTCGGGGTCGATGGTGTCGGGCGACGGGGCCACCGTCCAGGCCGCGGTGCCCTGCAACAGCTGGTCGGGGTCCTCCACGTGGTAGCGGCCCCACATCGAGGTCTGCACCCGGAACAGGTCCTCGGGGAACCGGAAGTGGTCCTGGAGGTCGGCCGACGCCTCCTCGACGGGGGTGAACAGGTCGGGGAAGGCCTTGTCGTAGGAGCGGATGAGCGGGTCGTCCCGGCTCGTGACGTACATCTCGACCGAGCCGTCGTACGCGTCGACGACCGCCTTGACCGAGTTCCGCGCGTAGTTGAACGAGCGACTCGACAGGTCGCTGTTCTCGGGGATGTCGTTGCCCACCGCATCGACGCTCTGGGCGTTGGGGTAGCGGTCAGTGGTGGTGTAGGCGTCGATGACGTACACGACGCGGCCGTTCAGCACCACCGCGTAGGGATCGTGGTCGAAGGCGAGGAACGGCGCCAGGTTGCGCACCCGTTCGAGCACGTCGCGTCGCAGCAGGATCTTGGAGCTGGGCGTGATGCTCGAGGAGATCAGCGGTTCGATCTGGCCGAAGCGCAGGGCGAAGGCGGCCCGGCGCACCGCGCTGTCGAGCGGCACGCCGTCGGCGCCCATGTAGTTCTCGAACTGGCTGTCGCCGTCGTCGTCCTGGAACAGGAGCTCGTCGCGCGTGGTGTTGACGATCTTGTAGCCGGGCTGCCCCTCGCCGAAGTAGAGCGACGGCTGGCCCGACGGCCCGTCCAGGCTCGGGTACCCCTCGTCGACGTCGATCGGGATGTCCTTGGCCACCAGGTCGGGGGAGCCGTCACCGGTCTTGGCGTTGGCCGGGGCCATGATGACCCCGTAGCCCGAGGTGTAGACGAGCCGGGTCGACTCCCACCCGCTGTTGGGCAGCTGGGCGTCGTTGATCTGGCGGGTCGCCACCATCACCTGCTGGGTGCGGCCGTCGACGGTGTAGCGATCGACGTCGACGTCGGGGATCTCGTAGAACTCGCGCAGGCCCTGGAGGCGCTGGAAGGTCTGCTGGAGCTGCTCGGTGTCCCAGAGGCGGATGTTGCGCACCGTCCCGGTGTTGTCCGCGAGCTGGTCGCCGGTCAGCTCACCGTCGGCCTGGAACGATCGCTCCTCGATGCCCGAGAGGCCGAGGGCGGTCCGCGTCGCTTCGATGTTGTTCGCGATGTACTGCGCCTCCAACGCCGATTCCCGGGGCTCCACCCGGAAGCGCTGGACGAAGGCGGGGACCGCCTCACCGGCGAGCACAGCCACCAGGCCCCAGAGGCCCACCGCGATCACCGGCAGGACCCAACCCCGTCGCCAGATGTTCACCAGGAACAGGGCGGTGGCGAAGAAGGAGATCATGATCAGCAGGTAGATCGCCTTCAGCTGCACGTTGACGTCGGTGTAGGTGGCCCCGTGGACCGGACCGCGCGTGGAGAACACCAGCTCGTAGCGGTCGAGGAAGTACTGCGCGGCGCGCACCAGGGCGAGGGCGGCGAGCAGCACCGACACGTGCGCCTTGACCTGGGCGCTCACCCGATCCTTGGTGGCCTGCATGCGGATGCCGCCGTTCAGGTAGTGGCTGATCAGGGTGGCCACCAGCACGACGACGAGGGACGAGAAGAGCCACCCGACCACGAACCGCAGGAACGGCAGCTGGAAGACGTAGAACCCGAGGTCGATCCCGAAGGTCTCGTCCTTGCGGCCGAAGGTCGAGGCGTTGCGGAACAGCAGCCAGTTGTTCCACTGCGAGGCGGTGCCGCTGCCGGCTATCAGGGCCAGCAGCGAGGCGGTTCCGCCCCGGACCAGCCGCGATCGGCGCCCCACCAGCTCGCGGTAGCGCAGGACCAGCTCGTCCTCGCTGGAACCCCCGAAGCGGACGGTGCGACCGCTCAGGCGCTCGGCCACGGCCAGGTTTACCCAGATGAGCGCGAAGAACACCAGCGTGAAGACGACGACGAGCGACGACTTGGCGCCGAGGATGCCGCGCCACACGCTGCTGAGGTCGAGGGACGCGAACCAGAGGTACTCCGTGTAGAAGCCGGCGATCCCGCGCAACGACGTGGCCAGCACGAACAGGGCGACGAGGGCCGCGATGAGGATGACCCGACCCCGACCCGTGGGGAGTCGTCGGCGGCGTTCCGCCGGCGGCCGGCGGGGCATGTCGGAGGGGGGGCGCATACCGGCGGCAGCCTACTGACGGCCCCCCCGTTCGACGGGTCGGACCCGCGTCGCCCGGGCCGGCACCCGATCAGGCGGGGGCGGCCACCCGCTCGCCCACGACCAGGCACCGGCACCCGGGGTGTGCGGGAGGGTGGACGTGGCCGGTCGGGAACGGCTCACCCGAGGGGACCGAGCCGGCCAGGGCATCGTCCTCGCAGTCGGGGCAGGCGGGGCTGGCGGGATCCGGGACCCATCGCACGAGGACCCCAGCGGGGCGGACCGCGCACTGGCCCTCACCGAAGGCGGAGAGGACGTGGTGCCGGGTGGCCTCGACCAGGCGGTCGGTCTTCCACTCCCGGTAGGTGGCGCGGAGGCGATCGGAGGTGTCCTCGGCGTCCTCGCCGCCGTCGAAGCAGCGCTCGACCCGGGATCGGACGACACCGGCCAGCGACCGGGCCAGCTCCGCGACGATCTCCTGAACGGTGATCGAGGTGGGCAGCGAGGCGCCCTCGAACGCCGCGCCCTCCTCGGCCGCGGCCACCAGGTCCTCGCCGACGACCGCCGCGTAGGCCGCGACCTGCTCATCGACGGGGAGGATGTCGTCGAGGCTCGGATGGCCCCGCAGCCGCCGGACACCGTCGAGCACCTGGCCCTGCTCGTCGGCCAGCACCCGCTTGAGCTTGCGGGCGATGCGGTTCTCGATGGGCGCGATCGCCCCGTCGCGGCGCTCGAGCAGGCTGATCAGCTCCTCCTCGGCCCCCGGGGGTGCGGACCCCTCGGATGCCTCGACGGCCGGGACCTCCTCGGGCCGCGGGGCCTCCCCCGGCGTCGGGACGGTCACCGCCGGCTCGGGGTCGGGGTCGGGGTCGGGGTCGGGGTCGGGGTCGGGGTCGGGGTCGGGGTCGGGGTCGGGGTCGGGGTCGGGGTCGGGGTCGGGGTCG
>NZ_DATLXO010000137.1:0-10761 GCF_035575815.1 Iamia sp. | reverse complement strand
GAGCACCGCCGGCGGCGTCGGAAGCGGGATCGGCGGGGGCGGTCATGGGTGCGGCACTCTGCTCGGGTCGGGGTCCGGGGCGGCCGGGCCACGCCGGCCCGGGATGATCGCCGATCGCCAGGCCCGTGCTCTAACGTGAGATGGCTGCCCGGAGCGGGTGGCGTCGGCGTTGCACCCTATCCCGGGGTCCGCACCGAGCCCGTGATCCTGTGACCTCCTCTCCCGCCCCCCCGCCTGAGCCCGCCGCCCGCCACCGGACCCCGAAGCTGGGCGACATCGCCGCCGCCGGCGGGCTCCAGCGGGTGCACCTGATCGCCTGGCGTGACCTCGACGACGTCGAGGCCGGCGGGTCCGAGGTGCACGCCGCCACCGTCGCCCGCCTCTGGGCCGAGGTCGGCCTCGACGTGTTGATGCGCACGTCGTGGGCCCAGGGCCACCCCAACCACGGACGGCGTGACGGCTACGAGGTGGTGCGCAAGGCCGGGCGCTACCAGGTGTTCCCCCGAACCGCGCTGGCCGAGATCCGGCGCGCCTACGGGCGCCCCGACGGGCTGGTCGAGGTCTGGAACGGCATGCCGTTCTTCTCGCCGCTGTGGGCCACGGTGCCCCGGGTCGTGCTGCTCCACCACGTCCACGCCGACATGTGGAAGATGGTGCTGCCGCCCCACCTGGCCCGCGTCGGCGACACCGTCGAGCGTCGCGTTGCGCCGCTCATCTACCGCCGCAGCCGGATGATCACCCTCGCACCGTCGTCCAAGCGGGAGATGGTCGAGCTGGGCTTCCGGGCCGATCGCATCGACGTGGTGCCCCCCGGCGTCGACCCCCGCTACACGCCGGGAGGCACCCCGTCGACCCCGCCGCTGGTGCTGGCTGTCGGTCGGCTGGTGCCGGTGAAGCGCTTCGACCGCCTCATCCGGGCCGCCGCCGCGGCCCGCGCCACCACCCCTGACCTCCAGCTGGTGATCGCCGGCATCGGCCCGCTCCGCGGGGAGCTCGAGGAGCTCGTCGCCGGGCTCGGAGCCCAGGAGTGGGCCACCCTCGCCGGGCGCGTCACCGACGAGGAGAAGCTCGACCTCTACCGCCGGGCGTCGGTCGTCGCTTCGTCCTCGGTGCGCGAGGGGTGGAACATGACCCTCACCGAGGCCGCCGCCTGTGGCACGCCCGCCGTCGCCACCCGCATCGCCGGCCACGTCGATGCCGTCGTCGACGGGCACAGCGGCCTGCTCGCGGAGGATGAACGCGACCTCGCTCGCCACCTGGCCGCGGTGACCTCCGACGCGGAGCTCCGAGCCCGCCTGTCGGCCGGCGCGTCGGAGCAGGCGGCGCAGTACACCTGGGAGGCCACCGCGAGCGGCATCCTCGCCGCCCTCGCCGAGGAGGCCGAGCGTTGGCGCGACCGACCCTGGCGGGCCTGGCGCCGCCGGTGACCGGGTCCCCCGCCTGGTCGGTCCCCGCCCGGCCCTCGTGACCGCCACGACGACGTCCCGGCGCCCGGCGCGCCTCCCCCTCGCCGCGCTCCGACCCTGGGCGCCCGTCGGCCTGCTGGGCCTCGTCTGCTACGTCCCGTTGCTGCTGACGCACCGGGGCCAGGTCGGAGCCGACACCAAGTCGTACCTGTACCTCGACCCCTATCGGCTGCTCGGCCGGGCCTGGTCGATGTGGGACCCCAACGTGGGGCTGGGCACCGTCCCCCACCAGAACATCGGCTACCTGTGGCCCATGGGGCCGTTCTACTGGGCCAACGAGGCTCTCGGCGTCCCCGACTGGATGGCCCAGCGCCTCTGGCTGGGCTCCATCTTGTTCCTCGCCGGGTTGGGGGTGCGCTACCTGCTGCGGAGCCTCGGGCAGGGGGGGCCCGGCGTCACCGTCGCCATGTTCCTCTACGCCCTGTCGCCCTACGTGCTCACCCTGGGGGCGCGGATCTCGGCCCTGCTGCTCCCCTTCGCCGCCCTCGGCTGGCTCCTCGGGCTCACCGTCCGTGCCGTCCGGGAGCGCAGCTGGGTCCACCCGGCCCTCTTCGCCCTCGCCGTGCCCACGTTCGGCTCGACCAACGCCACCGCCCTGCTCCTCGTCGGCGTCGCGCCCGCCCTCTGGGTGCCGTACGCGACGTTCGTCCTCAAGGAGATCCGACTGCGTCAGGCCGTCGGCGTGGCCGCCCGGATCGGGCTGCTCAGCGTGGGTACCTCGCTCTGGTGGATCATGGGCCTCTGGTCCCAGGGCGCGTTCGGCATCGACGTCCTGCGGTACACCGAGACCGCCCGCACCGTGGCCGAGGCCTCCAGCGCGCCCGAGGTGTTCCGAGGCCTCGGCTACTGGTACTTCTACGGCGACGACAAGTTCGGCGCCTGGATCGAGCCGTCGGGCGCCTACACCGAGAACCCCGGCCTTCTCGCGGTCACCTACGCGCTGCCCATCATCGGGCTGCTCGGCGCCACCCTGGTCCGTTGGCGCTACCGGGCGTTCTTCGTCGGGCTCATCGTGACCGGCCTCGTCGTCTCGGTCGGGGCCCACCCCTGGGACGACGCCGCCCCCGTCGGCCAGGGCTTCCAGGCCTTCCTGCAGTCCCAGGCCGGCCTGGCCATGCGCAGCCTGCCCCGGGCGGCCCCTCTGCTCGCCCTCGGACTGGCGGTCCTCACCGGCATGGCCGTCTCCGCGCTCGGGGAGCGAGCGCGACGCCTGGAGCGCCCGGCGGCCGGCGCCCTGGTGCTCCTGGCGATCGTCGCCCTGCCGCCGCTGTGGCTCGGCCAGATGGTGGCCGACAACCTCCAGCGCGACGAGGAGATCCCCACGTATTGGGACCAGGCCGCGGACGGGATCGACGCTCGCGGCCGCAACCAGGCCGGCGGCCATCGCTCACGGGTGCTCGAGGTGCCCGGCTCGGACTTCGCCTCCTACCGCTGGGGCAACACGGTCGATCCCATCACCCCGGGCATCAGCGACCGACCGTACGTGGCCCGCGAGCTCATCCCCTACGGCACCCCTGCGTCGGCCGACCTCCTGAACGCGCTCGACCGCCAGCTGCAGGAGGCGGTGCTCGACCCCGAGGCCATCGCCCCTGTCGCCCGCCTGATGGGGGTCGGCGACGTGGTCCTGCGCGGTGACCTGGCCTACGAGCGGTTCAACCTGGTCCGGCCCCGCCAGGTCTACGCCGTGCTGCGGGACGCGCCCGGGCTGGGACCGGCGACGGGCTTCGGCGGCACCGAGCCCAACGTGCCCGACCCGAGGCTTCCGCTCGAGGACGAGATCGAGCTGGGCGCGGACCCTGACCTGCCGAATCCCCCCAAGGTCGCCCTCTTCCCCGTCGACGGCGACCCGTCCATCGTCGGGGCCAAGCCGGAGTCGTCCACCGTGGTGCTGGCCGGCAACGGCGAGGGGCTCATCGCCGCCGCCGCCGCCGGTCTCATCGACGGCGACGAGCTGCTCCGGTACTCGGCTGCCTTCGGGGCCGATGGGGGGGGCGGGCCCGAGGCCCTGCGCCGCGCCGTCGCCGAGGGAGCGCCGCTGGTGGTCACCGACACCAACCGGCGGGCGGGTCGCCGGTGGGGCGTCGTCCACGAGACGAACGGCAAGACCGAGCGGGCCGACGAGGAGCCGCTGCGCGTCGATCCCACCGACAACCGCCTTCCGCTGTTCGCCGGCGCGGGCTCCGATGCCGAGACCGTCGCCGTGCACGGCGGGGGCGTGTCGGTGCAGGCCACCAGCTACGGCAACAGCGTCAGCTACACGCCCGAGGACCGCTCGGCCATGGCCCTCGACGACGACCTGCGGACCTCCTGGTACACCGCAGCCGGCTCCGCGGCGGTCGGCGAGCGGCTCGAGATCCGCTACGACGAGCACCGCACCACCGACCGCATCCGCTTCCTGCAGGGCACTCGCGGCGGCCAGAACCGCTGGATCACCGGCGTCCGGCTGCGCTTCGACGACGACCGCGTGGTCGAGGTGGACCTGGGCGAGGCGTCGCGCCAGGGCGAGGGCGAGTGGATCGACCTCCCCGCCCCCGAGACGTTCGAGACCGTGACCGTCGAGGTCACCGCCACCGACCCCGGTGCCCGCGACGACTACGACGGCCTGAGCGGGATCGGGTTCGCCGACATCCGCCTCGGCGACGACGACCTCCGCCTCGACGAGTCGATCCGACCGCCGACCGATCTCCTCGATGCCCTCGGCGACGACGCCATCGACCACCCCCTCGCCCTCGTGCTCACCCGGCTGCGCTCCCGCCCGACCGCCGCCATCCGCTCCGACGAGGAGCCGACGCTCGTCCGCGACCTCGAGCTCCCCTCCGCCCGCGACTTCGGCCTGACGGGGACGGCCCGCCTCTCCCCGACCGCCGTCGATGCCCTCATCGACGAGCTGATCGGCCTCCCCACCGTGGACGACGGCGGCGTCGAGGCCTCGTCGTCACGCCGTCTGCCCGGCGACCTGACGGCCCGGGCCACCGCCGCGATCGACGGCGATCCCGACACCCACTGGAGCCCCGGCTTCTTCGGCCAGGACGCGGAGTGGGCCGAGTACCGGACCGCCGAGCCGGTCACCTTCGACCGGATGGACCTGGCCGTGGTGGCCGACGGGCGCCACACCGTGCCCACCCGCCTGCGCATCGTCGCCGACGGCGAGGTCACCACCTACGTCGATGTGCCGCCCGTCGCGGACCAGCCCGAGAAGGACGCCGTCACCCAGGTGGCCCTCGAGCTGCCCGAGGCCGTCACCGGCCGCGACATCCGCATCCACATCGACCGATCCCGCCCGGTGCTCACCAACGACTGGATCTCCGGCATGCCGGTCGTCATGCCCGTCGGCATCACCGAGTGGGGCATCGAAGGCCTCGACGTCGAGGCGCCCCCCGCGTCGTTCGACTCCGGGTGCCGGCGCGACCTGCTCACCGTGGCCGGCGATGAGGTCGGGGTGCGCATCACCGGCGCCACCGACGCCGCCCTCGCCGGCGACGCCCTCGACGTCTCCCTCTGCGCCGATGAGGTGAGCCTGCCCGCCGGCCCCTCGCAGCTCCGCACCGCCCGGTTCACCGACGTCGGGCTCCAGATCGACAGCCTCACCCTCCGCTCGGAGGCGGGCGGCGCGGCGGTGACGGGCGAGGGCCGGCTCCTTCCCGAGACCGACGAGGTGGCCACCGAGGTCACGGCCCAGGAGCGCTGGCGATCGACGGTCGAGGTCGGACCCCGGGCCGAGGACACCTGGCTGGTGATCGGCCAGAGCGACAACCCGGGGTGGACGGCGTCGATCGACGGCGAGGACCTCGGCGCACCGGTGCTGGTCGACGGGTACTCGTCGGGCTTCGCGATCCCCGCCGGCGCAGATCCGGTGACCGTCGAGGTCGTGTGGCAACCCCAGCGCGCCGTGTTCGGTGGGTTCGCGGCGTCGGTCCTCGCCGCGCTGGTGGCCCTGGCCCTGGCCCTGCGGCCGTGGCGGTGGCGCCGGGGCGAACCCGCGTCGGTCACCGCCGGGCCGCGCGACGAGCGACCCAGTCCCCTTGCGGTGCTCACCCGCTCAGGAGGTGGCCCCCCGTCCTGGCCGGTCACCGTCGCCGTCGGGTTGGCCGCCGGTCTCGCCGGCCTGGCCGCGGTGAACCCCGTCGCCGGTGCCGTGTTGCTCGTCGTGGCCGTGCTGGGCCTGCGGCTCGATCGGGCCCGGGTGCTGCTCGCCCTCGGACCCGCAGCCCTGCTCGGCCTGGCCGCCGCCTACGTCGTGGTCCAGCAGGTGCGCCACGGGTTCCCCGCCGGCTTCCGCTGGCCCGAGCAGTTCTCCCGCGTGCACGGCGTGGCCTACGCCGCCGCCCTGCTCGTGGGGCTCGAGCCGATCGTGAGCCGCCTCCGCACCGGCTCCTGGTGGGACCTCGGCCCGCCCGACCCGCCCCCGGAGCCCTCCCCTGGCGACCGACCGACCTCCGACGCCGCTCCCGGCCGGGATCCCTGACGGGGCGGGCGATGCGGCTGGCTCTCAACCCTCTCCTCGAGCGGCCGATGAGGACCGGGGCACCACATCGCAGGAGGAGGTCGACCCATCAGAGCGTCACGAGCGGCGTCACGTGAGCGCGACGGCCGAGCCGGCGTCGACCTGGCCCTCCTGGTGACCGTCTGCGCCCTCGCGGCGGCCGCGTCGATCCACTTCGAGGTCGCTGACCGGGTCATCGACGGCGCTCGCCGCCATGAGCCGCTCAACCTCAACGGCCTGCTGGCGGTGGTCCTCCTGGTCCCTGTCGCCACGACCATCTACGCCGTGCGCCGCTATCGCGACGTCATGGCGGTCCGGGCCAAGCTCGCCCGCCTCTCACTGCGCGACCATCTCACCGGCCTTCCCAACCGGCTGTTCCTCTCCGAGTGGATCGACCGGGAGATGAAGGCCGTCCACCGGGCCGGGGCCCGCGTGGGCCTCCTGTTCGTCGACCTCGACCGCTTCAAGGTCATCAACGACACCCACGGTCACGACGTGGGCGACGCCCTGCTGGTGGCGCTGGCCGCTCGCCTGCGCGAGTGCGTGGGGGAGAGGGAGGCCGAACGGGTGATCCGCTACGCCGGCGACGAGTTCCTCATCGTGTGCCGCGAGGATCCCCTGCGCCCGGTGGCCGAGCGCCATGCCCGCCGGGTGCTCGCCGCGCTCGAGGAGCCGTTCGGGATCGGGTCCGAGACCCTGCGGGTCGCGGCCAGCGTGGGCGTCGCCGTGAGCGAACCGCACGAGACCGGCGAGGAGCTGATCCGCCGAGCCGACGCCGCCATGTACGACGCCAAGGCCCGTGACGACGGCCGTCCTGTCTTCTTCGACGAGTCGGTCCACGGGCGCCGCTTCAGCCCGGCCACCCTCGAGCCCCACCTCCGCAGGGCGGCCGAGGAGAACGGCTTCCGCCTCGCGTACCAACCGGTCGTGGACACCGCGTCGGGCCAGATGGTCGCCGTCGAGACGTTGTTGCGCTGGGACCACCCTGACCGTGGGCCGGTGCCGCCGGTCGAGTTCATCCCCGTGCTCGAGGAGTCCGGTCTCATCGTGCCCGTCGGGGCGTGGATCATCGAGGAGGCGCTCAAGCAAGCCCAGATCTGGCATCGCGCCTACCCGAACCGTCCGCCGCTGCGGGTGGCGATCAACGTCTCGGCCCGCCAGCTCGCCCAGAGCGGCTTCGACGCGCACGTGCGCGCCGTGGTCGCCGCCACGCCCGTCCCGCCCGGCTCCATCTGCCTCGAGATCACCGAGGGCGCCCTCATGGTCGACATCGAGGCGGCCTGGAGCTCGCTGCGCCTGCTCAAGCGCATGGGCATCAAGCTCGCCCTCGACGACTTCGGCACCGGCTACTCGTCGCTGTCCTACATCCGGAACTTCAGCCTCGACATGTTGAAGATCGATCGCTCGTTCGTGATGGGCCTCGGCGAATCGGTGGAGGACACCGCGATCGTCGAGCACGTCATCGGCATGGCCAAGGCCCTCGGCATGGTGACCGTCGGCGAGGGCATCGAGACGCCTCGACAGCTCGCCGAGCTGCACCGGCTGGGCTGCGAGCTGGCCCAGGGGTACCTGCTCAGCCACCCGGTCGGCCCCGAGGAGATCGACGCCATCTTGAGCCGTGGCGGCGGGTTGGCCCGGCCCCGCGGCGGGCGACCCGTCGGCCGTACCCTCAGCGGCGAGCTGGCCTCGGCCACCGCGTCGAACGGTGGCCTCTTCGCCGCGGGCGAGGCGGTGTGGGTACAGAACACGGCCGGCGGCGGGTTCAGCGCGAGCACGAGCGAGGAGGCCGACCCGACGACGACCCGATCCCGGGCCCGCGGCGGGCTCAGCTGGCCCCGCCGGTCCCGGTTCGCACCGGCGCCCCGTCGGTCGCGGCCGACTGATACGCGGCGGCGACGAGCCGGTGGGCCCGCCGGGCCACGGTCACGTCGGGCCACGCCGGCGCGCCGCTCCGCACCGCCCGCACGAAGTCGCCGTCGGGGTTACCCATGGCGATGCCCCGCCGGGTGCACTCCTCGACCACCGCCGGTCCGTCGAGCGTGACCGCCGGGCCATCGGCGGGCTGCCAGGTGACGGGGCCGAACCAGTCGCCCTCGAGCGCCAGCCACCGGTCGGTGCAGAAGACCTCCAGCCGGCGCAGGCTCGGGCGCGACAGCACGTCGTGCCACACCGAGGTGAGGGTGCCGAGCCCGCCGCCGGCGAAGGCCAGGGTGGCGCTCACCACGTCCTCGATGCCGTGGTGGCCGTGGAAGTTGGCCTGCTGGGCGGAGATCGAGGTCACCGGCCCGATCGCGTGCTCCAGGATGTCGAGGTCGTGGATCGAGTGCTCGATGAGCGCTCCGGCGCCGGCGCGGGAGCGGTCGGCCCGCCAGGTCGACCCGTAGGAGCCCTGGATGGGGAGGAACTGGTCGTCGCGGAACACCACCGCCATCACCGGTCCGGCATCGGCCACCAGCGACCGCACCAGGTTGAACGCCGGTGAGCGCCGCAGCACGAGCCCGACCTGGTTGGTGACGCCGGAGGCGACCACCAGGTCGGTGAGGGCCTCGGCCGTCGGCAGGTCCGGGGCCAGCGGCTTCTCCACGAACACCGGGAGACCCCGGTCGACCGCGAGGGCGACGAGCCGAGGGTGCTCGGAGGTCCAGGTGCACACGTAGAGGGCGTCGCAGCCGTCGAGCACCGCCTCCTCAGAGTCGACGGAGGTCGCGCCGCTGGCTGCCGCGAAGCGTTCCCGCCGGTCACCGTCGGGGTCGAACACCCCCGCCCAGGTCACATCCTCGCCGCTGGCGCGGAGCATCTTGGAGTGGAAGGTGGCGATCAGCCCCGCCCCCAGGAACCCCACGCGCACCGTCACGACCGAGCACCGTAGGTGATCGTTGCGGTCCGTCGGCTCGGCCGGTGGTCGCATCCGCGAGCGGCTGGGTTGCCGTTCGAGACGGCCTGCATCCGCGTCCCGGCCCGGAGTGCACACCGGTTGCCGAGGTTGCGATCCGCCGCCGCCGGTGACGTGTCACGGTTCTCGGTACGAGATCCTGCACCCGCCTGTGACCCGTCACGGTTCTTGGTACGGGATCCCGCGGACGACCCGGGATCCCGTACCAAGGACGGCACGTGGCCCTGCCGGGGGCGTTGGGCCCACGGGTCAGTGCCGGCCTCTAGCCTCGGAGGGTGCTGCTGAGCTCCGCCGAGTCGCTGTCGGTCGGACACGTCGCATGGGTGGTGCTGGTGACCGTCGCCGCCTGCATCCCGCTCGCCCTGACCCTCTGGGCGCTGCTCGACGCCGCCCGTCGGCCTCGGTGGGTGTGGGCCCTGTCGCGCCATCCGCAGGGCCCCTGGATGGCGGCGGTCACCGCCGGCGTGCTCCTCACCGTGATCGGGCTGGGCATCTCGCTGTGGTACCTGCTTCGGGTGCGCCCGGAGCTGGCCGCCATCGAGCGCGGCGAGATCGACCTGATGGACCTCCGGCCTCACCCCGACATCGTCGATGGCCCCCGCCCGCGACCCGGAGACGAGTGAACGGGCGCCTCACCGAGCGGCGCGGGCGCCCCTTTGACGGGTCGATCTGCCACCACCGGGGTGGACACGTGACCTTTCCGGGCCGGGGGGCCTTGCGGCCGGCCGGGCCATAGTGGCCGGCCGGGTGGGGGACGGTCAGAGCGCGCCACGGGCATGGCCTACCAGTGGTCTCGCCGACCGCGTCCCGCGTCCGCACCGGACGGCGACGGGGCGGACGCGGGGGGCGAGCGGTTCGGTGCGGAGCCCTCGACATCGCCCTGACGCCCTCGCTCGCGCCGGGCGACGACGAGTGATCCGATGATGCCGACGACGATGAGGCCCACCGCGAGCACCCGGAGGCCGGGCGGTCCGTACGCAGGCGCGCCGAACCCTTCGACCACGTCGGCCATCCAGCTCTGGCTCTGGCCCAGCAACATGAGCGACGTGGCGGTCATCACCACGACTGCCGCAGCGGGCGCGGCGTGGTGCAGGCGATCCAGACCGGCGATCACGACCACCGTCAACAGCGCCAGCACGGGAAGCATGTAGCGCGGGTGCGAACCTCCACCCCCGGCGATGTGGCGGAACACCCCGAGCACGACGACGGCGGCGGCCACACCGACGATCGGCAGCCCGTGAAGGCGCGGCGCGCCTCGGTTGGTCCGACGCCACACCGTCGAGGCCACGAGGCTGACCACGGCGACGGCGACCACCGCGGCGATCATCCAGAGGGCCCAGGTCGCCAGGCGGGGCCGAACGGTAAAGTCGGGTGCGTAGACGCTGCCCACCAGATCAGTGAAGAAGATCCGCCACCACTCGAGGTCGCCCAGGGCGCCGAGTAGCCCGCCGGGACGGGGGGTCTTGTCGTACCGTTCCAGCAGCGCTCCCGAGGCCAGGGGATCGCCGAACATCACGGTGTTGCGGACGTACCACCACCCGGCGATCGCCGCCACCGGACCAAACATGCCCAGCGCGACGGCGCTCACATCGCGTGGTGTGGCCGAGGGGCGAGGGCGCGAGCCGCTGTCGCCGCGGGTCCCGGCACCCCGACCGGACCCGGCGCGACCGGCAACGACCAGGGCTCCGACGGCGACCGCGGGACCGAGGGCCGAACCTCGGCTCAGCCCGGCCAGGACCACCGCGCCGCTGACGAGCACCCACAAGCGGCTCACGGGGTGGGACCAGGCCCGAACGCCGGCCCAGACCACGAGGACCGTCGACAGCAGCGCCAGCCCGTCGCTGTAGCCGAAGCTGGCCAGCGACCACAGCGCCGGCATCGCCGCGAACAGGGTCGCGGAGAGCAGCCCCAGGCGTCGC
>NZ_DATLXO010000136.1:0-1995 GCF_035575815.1 Iamia sp. | reverse complement strand
GCCATCGTCCCCGCCGAGCAGTCCCAGACCTACGCGGCGCGGGCCCGGGACGCGGGTGACGAGGTGACGCTCCAGGTCCTGGCCGACGCCGATCACTTCGCGGTGATCGACCCGGGCTCCGAGGCCTGGGGCGGGGTCGTGGCCTGGCTCACCGATCGCTTCGCCTGAGCTCCGGCTCCGGCTCCGGACCGGCGTGTAGGTCGAGGTGACGGTCTCAGGTGAGGTGGTGGTGGAGGAAGGCGAGGGTGAGGGCTCGGGATCGGGCCGCCACCTCGGGCTGGTGGAAGCCCGACCGGTCGTTCTCGAAGGCATGGCCCCCGCCCTCGTGGACGCGGAGCTCGATGCGCTCGACGCCGGCCACTGCGGTCTGCACGCGGTCGATGTCGGTGAGAGGGATGAAGTCGTCCGCGGCGCCGAAGTGGAGCAGCGTCGGGCAGGTGACGGCCTCGACCCGGTCGACCGCGTCGGGCACACCGGAGCCGTAGTAGGAGACGCACACCGACGGCTCGCCGAGCGCAGCGGCCATCCAGGCGATGGTACCGCCGAGGCAGTAGCCGATGACACCGGGGGCGCCGTCGACCTCGTCGACGGCCGCCAGGGCATCGAGGGCAGCGACGGTGTCGGCCACCGCGGTGGGGAGGTCGAGGCGCTGCGCCATGGCGAAGGCGGCGGCCATACCGTCGGTGTCGTGGGCCGCCGTCCATCCCGGCTCGAGGCGCCAGTACAGGTCCGGGGCGCCGACCACGAAGCCCTCGGCGGCCAGCTCGGTGGCCACCGCCGAGATCCACTCGCCCACCCCGAAGATCTCCTGCACGAGGACCAACCCCGGTCCGGTGCCCGACGCCGGCAGCCACAGCCTCATGTCCATGGTGCCGTCGTCGAGTGGAACGGTGACGGTGCGGGACGGATCGGCGGGCTCGGTCACAGGGGCTCCTCGGGGAGAACGGACCGGGCGGGGGCCGGCCGGGGGCGGTGCGGGCGGGGATGGGTCGGCGCCGGGACGGGGTCCTTCAGCGGGCGAACATCATCATCCACTGCTCCTGGGTCTGGGGGCGGAACACGGTGTTGCGCTGGCGCACCTCGGCCATGGGCGCCGCCGGCTTCTCGGAGTAGAGGTGGCCGGGGAAGAGCACTGCGTCGTCGGGCACGTGGGCCAGGCGCTGGGTCAGCGAGAGGTACATCTGCTCCGGGTCGCTGCCGGGCAGGTCGGTGCGGCCGCAGCCGTCGAGGAACAGGGTGTCGCCGGCGACGAGGCGGCCTTCGACGAGGAAGCACTGGCTGCCGGGCGTGTGGCCGGGGGTGTGGATGAGGGTGACGGGGACCTCCCCGACCATCACCGTGTCGCCACTGGCGTGGCCGACGAGGTGATCCGCGCTGATCCCGGTCGAGCGGGTGATCCACTCGACCTCGTCGGCCTGGACGTGGACCGGCACCTGCTTGCGGTCGAGCAGCTCGGCCAGCCCGGCGATGGGGTGGCCCATCAGGCTGCCGCCGACGTGGTCAGGGTGGTAGTGGGTGGCGAGGGTGCCGACCAGGCGCATGTCATCGGCGGCGAGGACGTCGAGCACGCCACCGATGTCGTAGGCCGGGTCGATGGCCATCGCCTCGCCCGTCTCACGGTCGCCCAGCAGGTAGACGAAGTTCACCATCTGCTGGGCGACGACGTCGTCGGTGGCGACGTCCATCCCGGCGAGGAGCTGGCGGAAGTAGAAGCGGTCATCGGCCATGGGCTCATGGTGGCACGCACCCGCCCGCCCCACCCCGCCGGGCGGCACGATGGCCCGCTGGGCGATCTCGGCCACGCCTTCCCCGGCGTCGAGCACCGCCCACTCCTCGGGGCCGTAGCGGGTTCCGCGGCCCCGTCGTAGGTGCCCTCGGCACCGGTCTCGTAGCCGTAGTCGTACTGGTGGGCCAGCTCGTGCTGGAGGATGGCGATCGGCGGAGCCTCGCGCCAGTTGAGCGTCGTCGACGTCTCGGGGGAGTCGTAGTCGTACA
>NZ_DATLXO010000135.1:0-2732 GCF_035575815.1 Iamia sp. | reverse complement strand
AGGCAGCGCACGGCAGGGGCCGGTTGCCACGGGCCGCCGAGTGCACTGGGCCCGGCCGGGGGACCGCTACGCCCTGTGCGGCTCGGTGGTCGTCGACGCCGAGGTCGTCGCTGACGACCGCCCGGTCGTCGCGTTGCTCACGTCCTGCATCGCCTGCGAGCGCAAGCGCCCACGGGTGGGCATCGAGGGATGACCGCCAGCGGCCGCTCCTCAAGCCGCCTGGCCCGAACCTCGGCGTTTGGCAAGAGTGGCATTACCAGTGGCAGGTCCGCCCGGCGTCTATGACCTGTGCTGCCGAGCCACCGACGCCACCGACGACCGGCGGCCCCGCTGACCCCCCGGGGTCCTCGGCGGCTACCACCAACGCCGTCCCACGGGTCCTTCTCCAGGTCATCCGAGGGTACTGACCGGGCTCCGCAGTGGGTTGTGGTCGAGAACTCGGGCAGCGAGCAAAAAGGGGCTCAACTGACGCTTCCGTGGGTCACTGAACCGTCCGATCGCGGGCGCACGCCTTGTCGCCCCTACGTTTTCCGGCTGTCAAAGGTCGGTGACGGAGGAGGAGCAAGGCGTGCGGGTGAAGACGGTACTCAAGAGCGTGCTGGGGTTGTGTCGCGCAGTTGTGATCTCGGCGTGGGAGCTGCAGGAGCGGGGCGAGGCGACGAGGCCTGTGCTGGTCGTGACGATCCGCACGAAGGTCGGCCGACGGGGCCGCTGCGGGCGGTGCGGGGCGCCCGCCCCGTGGTTCGACCGCGGTGACGGTGAACGCCGCTGGCGCCATGTCGATGTCGGCTACGTCACCTGCGAGCTGGTGGCGGTGGCGCCACGGGTGAGCTGCGCCGACCATGGCGTCACCGTGGCCGAGGTTCCCTGGGCTCGCCACGACACGGCGTTCTCCCGGGCCTTCGAGGACCTGGTGGTCCACGACGCCATCGTGGGAAGCAAGCAGGCCGCCGCGCAGCGCTACTCGATCTCGTGGCGGGCGGTGAACAACGCCTGTGTCCGACTCGCCACCGAGGCCCTCGGCCGGGTCGATCTGCTGGACGGCCTGGTGGCAGTGGCGATCGACGAGGTGAAGTACAAGAAAGGACACAAGTACCTCACCGTGGTGTGTGACCACTTCACCGGCCGGGTCGTGTGGGCCGTCAAGGGCCGCAGCAAGGACAGCGTCGGCGCCTTCTTCGCCGCCCTGGGCGACGAACGGGCGGCCCGGCTCCGGTTCGTGTCCGCCGACGGGGCCGAGTGGATCCGCACCGTGGTGGCCGAGAAGGCGCCCGACGCCGTCGTGTGCCTGGACACCTTTCACGTGATCGGCTGGGCAACCGGCGCCCTCGACGAGGTCCGGCGGGAGGAATGGAACACCCTGCGCCGGGCCGGCGCCGGCGCTGCCGCCAAGCAGTTCAAGGGCCTGCGCTGGCTGCTGCTGCGCAACTGGGAGAACCTGAGCGCCAAGCAGAAGTCGGTGATCCGGGGACTGGGCAAGGCGAACCGGCGGGCCTTTCGGGCGTGGCAGCTCAAGGAGGAGCTGCGCGACATCTTCGCCATGCCTCTCCTGGCGGCCCGGCGTGCCCTCGACGACTGGCTCGCCTACGCCAGCCGGTCCCAGCTCGCTCCGTTCGTGAAGCTGGCCCGCACCATCCGCCACTACCGGGCGTCCATCGAAGCCACCATCGAGTGGAAGCTCACCAACGGCATCGCCGAGTCGAACAACGCCTCCATCGGCCGCATCCGGGCCAACGCCCGCGGCTTTCACGACGCGGACGCGTTCATCACCATGATCATGCTGGACCGAGGCGGCCTCGGTCCCGAGTTGCCGTGGGTGGCCGCGTGACCCACGGGAGCGTCAGTTGTCCCACATTTCGTCTACACCTGGCCGTCGAGGAGAGCATTCTTCTCGGTCAAAGCCAAGGTTCGGACGATCAGCCGAGGAGGACCGAACCGACCGCTCAAGGCCGTCCTGCACCAGCTCAACCAGGTGCTGCGCGGCTGGTCCAACTACTTCCGGCACGGGGCGTCATCGGCAACCTTCGCCGCCCTGCACCAGTTCTCCTGGTTCAGGGTCACGCGATGGCTTCGCCGCAAACACCCACGTGCCTCTTGGAAGTGGCTCCGACGCCGCTACCTGCCCAGGTGGTGGCCGACCGAGGGTGCAACGACCCTGTTTGACCCGGCAGGGGTGGCGGTCATCCGCTACCGCTACCGGGGCGCCAAGATCGCGACACCATGGACGCCAGCGGAGACGATGACCGCCTGAGCCTTGCCTGGTATGGGCTCGTGGAGAGCCGGATGCGTGGGAACGCGCACGTCCGGTTCGGAGGTGCGGGCCGGGGAACCAGACCTCCCGGAATGGAGGCACTGCGCCCCGGCCCGACCCCTACCAGCACGTCCCTGTCCAGCGGACAGCCGAGGCCATGGCCGATCTGTTCGGCGTGAAGTTGTCGACGGGGACCGTCGATGCCATCTACTCCGAGGCCGGCCGGCGCCTGGGCGGCTTCATCGTTGCCCTCGTCGCCATCCTGCGCGCCCTGCCGGTGCTGCACGCCGATGAGACCACTGACCGGATCGGGACGGCGACGTGTTGGATGCACGTCGTGTCCACCTCCATGTTCACCCTGATCCACGCCTCGGTGACCAGGGGGACAATCGAGGCGCTCGAGCGTGACCAGTAGGCGCCGTGTTGGACCGGTAGCAGTCGGTCCACTCATTGTCACCCGGCGCGAACAGGAAAGGGTCCT
>NZ_DATLXO010000134.1:0-9136 GCF_035575815.1 Iamia sp. | reverse complement strand
GCCGGGCTTCGTCGCACGGGGCGCCGGCGGGGTGCTGAACGTGGCCTCGGTGGCCGCCTTCCAGCCGCTCCCCGGCCAGGCCGGCTACGGCGGGGCCAAGGCCTTCGTCCTGGCCTACTCCCAGGCCACCGCCGCCGAGCTGCGGGGCACCGGCGTGGCCGTCACCGCGCTGTGCCCGGGGCCGGTCAGGACCGGCTTCGGCGAGACGGCGGGGCTGAGCGAGTCCGAGTCGAACGGCGCCCTGCCCCGCTTCATGTGGGTACCGGCCCCCGACGTGGCCCGGGTCGGCGTCGAGGGCCTGGTGAAAGGGCGCACCGTCGTCATCCCCGGCGCCGCCAACGCGATCGGGGCCTACGCCGGGCGGATCACGCCCAAGACGGTGCTGCTGCCGCTCCTGGCCCGCCAGCATCCCGCCCTCCGCCGCCCCTGAGGTCGTCTGTCGCACCCCCGGCTGAGCTGACCCGCAGGGGGCGGTACGGTCGGTCGCATGCAGCGCTACGGCATGACCATCCCCTTCGACGGCATCCCCCTCCACGCCCAGCGGGACGCCGTCGCGGAGCTGGCCGACCTCGGCTACACCGACGTGTGGTCGGCCGAGGCCAACGGAGCCGACGGCTTCACACCGTTGGCCCTGGCGTCGGTGTGGGCGCCGACCCTGCGGCTGGGCAGCGCCATCGTCCCCGCCTTCACCCGCGGGCCCGCCACCCTCGCCCAGTGCGTGGCCTCGCTCGCCGACGCCGCGCCCGGTCGCGTGGCGTTCGGCATCGGCACCTCCTCCGACGTGATCGTCGAGCGGTGGAACGGCCTGGACTTCGACGAGCCCTACAAGAAGGTGCGCGACACGGTCCGCTTCCTGCGCACCGCCCTCACCGGCGAGAAGGTCAAGGAGGCCTACGACACGTTCTCGGTCGACGGCTTCAAGCTGGGGGTGGTGCCCGAGCAGCAGCCCCGCATCCTCGTCGCGGCGCTGCGCCAGGGGATGCTCCGCCTCGCCGGCCGCGAGGGTGACGGCGCCATCGTGAACTGGCTGGCCGCGGACGACGTTCCGACCGTGACCCCGCACGTGCACGCGGGCGGGGAGGGCAAAGAGGTCGTGGCCCGCATCTTCGTGGCCCCCACCACCGACACCGACACGGTGCGGGCCATGGGCCGCTACGCCATCGCCGCCTATCTGAACGTGCCCGTCTACGCCGCGTTCCACGAGTGGGTCGGGCGGGGCGAGGCGCTCGGGCCCATGTGGGACGCATGGAAGGCGGGCGATCGCAAGGCCGCCCTCGCCGCCATCCCCGACCGGGTGGTCGACGAGCTGATCGTGCACGGATCGCCCGAGGAGTGCCGCGAGCACATCGACCGCTACGTCGCCAACGGCATCACGTGCCCGGCCCTGGCGGTGCTGCCCTTCGGTCTCGACCCGGTGCAGGCGGCCCGCGACCTCGCCCCGAGGTGACGGTCGGGCTGTCGACTCTCGACTGTCGGCTGACGCCGTGGATCAGGCCGTCCTGGTGGCGTCGAGGGTGGCCAGGAGATCGCAGAGCTCGTGGCGCTGGTCCTCGGTGAGGGTGGCGTAGGCGGGGGCGAGGGCCCGGTCGGTCGCGGCCTCCGACGCGACCCACTCGGAGTGCTCGGTGGCGCGCTCGGCGTCGGGGTGGGGCGCTCCCCAACCGAACAGGCCGAGCATGGAAGGCTGGCGGATGCTGACCGCCTGGTGGGGGCTGAGCCCGTGGGCCAGGACGGCAGCGCCGTGGAGGGCGCCGCGCAGCTCGCGCACCACGTTCAGGCGGTGCAGCACCAGCGCCCGGGGACGGTCCGCACCGGGTTCGGCCTGGGTCCGCCAGGCTGCGAACAGCGGGGCCCCGGCGGGGCTGGCGCCTCGGATCATGGTGCCGAGCAGGTCGGCCAGGCGGCCCAGGTCGGCGTCGTTCGTCAGGTGGGCGTCGGCCCAGTCGTGGCCGGTGCTGATGAAGTGCTGCGCCGCCTGGTGGGGGGCCATCACGCTCCGGGCCCGGTCCCAGCCCTCGATGACCGTGGCGGGCGAGAAGAAGACGAGGGCTGAGGCCACGACGTCACCGGTCACGTCGCCCAGGGCGCCTCCTCGTCCCGCGAGGTAGAAGTCGATGCCGTCGAAGCCCAGGTCGGCTCCGAGGACGTAGGTGGCGGGATCGGTCATGAAGTGGCTGGCCAGGCCGCTCACCACGGAGGCAGTGGCGGAGGCGACGGCGTCGGGGGTCATGGCGGGCTCCGAGTGAGGGTGCAGGTGGTGGGTCGGCGGCGGTGGCGACCCTACGTCTTGCCCGCCGGAGCATCGCTCCGCTGCGGAGGAGGTGGCTGGGCGGCGTTCGGTCCGGGGCGTTGTTTGCCCCGCTGTCGGACGGGACACCGCCTCCACGGGTGTCGGAAGGAGGAACGATGGCCGCGAAGGGAACAGAGGACGAGTCACGCGAGCTGCTCGCCGTCATGCGGCGGCGATACATGTTGATCCTCTGCCTGTTGCCACTCGTGGTCGCCTTCGGGGTGTATGCGATCATCGATGGCCAGTCCGACGTGGGCGTCGCCTTCGTCCTCCTCCCCGTCGTCCTCACGGCCGGCATGGCCCTCCTGTACCGGTTCCGCCGACGCGAGCTGCGTGGGGCATGAGGGGGAGGCGGCGGTGAGCGTGTCGGAGGCGATGAGCCGGGCGGCCGACCGGACCGCCGAGACCTACGAGTTCGGACGGCTCCGGTACTACGGCGCCATGGTGACCGTGGCTCTCGCCTGGCTGGCCTTCGCCGCGTTGATCGTCTACGCGCTGAGCTGGGGCGATCGCGAGGCCCGGGAGTCTGCGGTCGCGGCCGGCATCGGCGTGGTGCTGCTCCCGCTGTTCGCGTGGTGGATGACCCGACGGATCGTCGACCACGGGGCTGACTCGTTCGGCCTGGTGTCGAGCCGTACGCCGGATCGCACGCCGCGCTGGCTGGAGGCTGTGATGATCATCGGCGCCTCCGTCATCGTGATCGCGCTCGCCGTCGTCCGCCTCCTGAGGTGATGACGGCCAACCAGGAGCGTCGGCTGCTCGAGGCCTAAAGCCCCACGATGGCGTGGGCCCTGCCGTCGACCTGGACGATCTCGCGCCGGATGAGGTCGGTGCGATCAGCGAGGAGCACGGTGTGGCCCTTCGGGGACGGAGCGACGGGCGCCGGCCGAGGACGGGACGTGGTGGGGACCGGGCACCAGAACCCGTCCGACAGCGATTCGACGGCGATTCGCTGCCCCACCTCCCCCGGGGCGGAGGGTCCGAAGCCGGCGGAGACGCCACGGGGACCGGCCACCGCGACGGACCGTCGGCCAGCGAATCGACAGCGAATCGCCCTCTGACCAGCGGCAGCGACATTGATGCGGGTCGCTCAGCACGGTGAGTTGCCGTGGCGGCGTTCGGGCCGTCGGGGCCGTTTGGTAGCACTGCGGGCGAGCGCGGCCACGACGTGCTGCCCGGCGGCGGTGATGGGGGAGCGCGCCGCAGGTGCGGCCGTAGCCGGCTCGCTCACCGAGGGCCGTGGCCCCACGTGCCGTCGCCCCGTCTGACCCCGCGAGCACGAGGAAGCCGGCGCCCTCCCCATGACGAAGCCGTCGAGAAGGATGTCGCGCTTCGTTGATGCCGCGTGACCCCGGGCCGAAGCGGTGCGGGGCGTGCCGCTCAGATGTGGACGAGGCGAAGGGCGTCGGTGGCGACGCCCTTGTAGTCGGGGGACCCCGACAGGACCGCCACGAGGTCGCCGGAGCGGACGTAGCCCTCGCCGCGGGCCGTCTCGATGGCCTGGGCGACCTGCTGTTGGATGTCGAAGGCCCCGTTCAGCTGCACGGGGGTGGCACCCCACGACAAGGTCAGCTGACGCAGGGTCCGGGGGTCGGTGGAGAACCCGAGGATCGGCGCGCGGGGCCGGTAACGGGCAATGGAGCGCACGGTGAAGCCGGTGCGGGTGATGCAGATGATCGACGACGCCCCGCTCTCCGACGCCGCCCGCCACGCTGCGTTGGTCATGGAGTTGGTGACCACGTCGTCCATCGAGCCCCGCTGGGACTGGTTGAGGCGCTGGACCTTGGCCGCCCAGCCGTCGTCGTCGAACTCCTCGTCGGCCCGCTGGGCGATGCGGGCCATGGTGGCCACGGCGAGGACCGGGTCGTGGCCGATCGCGGTCTCGCCCGAGAGCATCACCGCGCTCGACCCGTCGAACACGGCGTTGGCGATGTCGGAGGTCTCGGCCCGGGTGGGGGTGGGGGCCGAGACCATGGATTCGAGCATCTGGGTGGCGGTGATGGCCGGCTTCCCGAGAGCGATGCAGCGGTGCAGGATCGTCTTCTGCAGGTGGGGCAGCTCCTCGAGGGGCATCTCGGCTCCGAGGTCACCGCGGGCCACCATCACCGCGCCGGCGGCCTCGATGATGCCGTCGAGGTTCTCCACCGCGGCGCGGGTCTCGATCTTGGCGATGACCATGGGGCCCGCCGGGTGGGGTTCGGTGCCGACCCGGCGGATGTCGTGGGCCGAGCGGACGAAGGACACCGCCACCATGTCGGTGCCCTCGTTGACGAAGGCGTCGAGGAGCCGGAGGTCCTCGGCCGTCGGGGTCGGCATCCGCAGGCGCTCGGAGGGGATGTGCACCCCGGGGCGCCCCTGGAGGCGACCACCGTGGACGACCCGAGCCCGCAACCCCTGAGCCTCGGCGTCGATGATCTCGATCACCACGGCTCCGTCGCCGAAGGTCATGCGGTCACCGGCGTGCATGTCCTGGAGCAGGCCCTCGTGGTCGACGTGGATCTGTGCTGCGGTGCTGCGCTCGTGGCCGACGGCGACGGTCAGGACGCCCCCGGGTTCGAGGACGGCCCCGCCTTCGGGGAACGAGCCGGCCCGCACCTTGGGCCCGGGCAGGTCGACGAGGATGCCGAGCGGGCGGCCGATCGACTCCTCGACCCGGCGCAGCCGTCGGTAGCGCTCGATGGCGTCGTCGAGCGACCCGTGCGACAGGTTGACGCGGATCACGTCGGCCCCAGCCTCGATCATCTCGGTCAAGACGGCCTCGGACTCCGAGGCGGGGCCCATGGTGGCGATGATCTTGGTGCGGCGCCTCACCTGGTCAAGTATGACGGCCCGGGCGCTCATCGGTGCGCCGTTGCCACCGGAAGATCCGCGCCCGGTCAGGGCAGGCGGCTGAACCAGAGCAGCGACAGGCTCGAGCTGAGGAACAACAGGACCATGGCCAGGCCGATGAACCAGAGACCGATCTCGCGGAACTCGATCTCGAAGCCCACCGACGAGCCGATGTTGCGGTAGACCTCGCGCAGCTCGCCCTCGGTGGCGGCGGTGAAGGCCTTGCCGTCGGTGGCATCGGCGATGCGCTCGAGGGCCTCGCGGTCGACGTCGACGGGCACCGGGATCGGCTCCTCGGGCAGCACGATCACCCCGTTGTCGGTGCCGAAGGCGATCGTGTTCACCGGCACCCCGGCCTCCTTGGCCGCGTTGGCGCCGACCGAGTCGGGCCGCCCGACGGTGGTCTTGCCGTCGGACATGAGCACGATGCGCGCCGGCACCTCTTCGTTGTCGGCGTCGTCCTCGGACACGGGGGCCTGTCGGATCGCCTGGAGCGACGTGAAGATCGCCTCGCCGATGGCGGTGCGCTCGTCGAGCTCGAGCCGGTCGACGGCGGCGGTCACCCGGGCTCGGTCGGTCGTGGGGGGCACCAGGATCGTGCCGGTGCCGTTGAAGCCCACCAGGCCTACGTTGATCTTGGGCGGGAGGATGGTGAGGAAGGTCTTGGCCGCGCTCTTGGCCGCGGTCAGGCGGTCCGGCGGCACGTCCTCGGCCATCATCGAGAGCGACGTGTCGATGGCCAAGATGACCGTCGCCCGCTCACGGGGGACCCGCTCCTCACGCGCCGGGCGGGCCAGGGCGACCACCATCGACGACAGGGCGACGAGGAGGATGAGGGCGGGGACGTGGCGGCGCCACCCCGGGGACTTGGGGGCGATGCTCTGGAGCAGGTCGAGGTTGGTGAAGCGCACCGCGTAGGTGCGGCGCCGGGTCTGGAGCACCACGTAGGTGACCGCGATGGCGGCCACCGCGAGCAGCAGCCAGAACTTGTCCGGTGAGAGGTAGGTGATGGCGAGGGTCATGGGTTCAGGGCTCGTTGCGGTGCAGGGGGCGGATCAGGCGGAGGTGCGCGGCGCGATGTCGCGGGTGCGGTCGCGGCGCTGGGCGACGAAGTGGACGATGTCGAGCAGCCAGTCGCGGTCGGTGCGCAGCTGCAGGTGGTCGGCGCCGGCGCTGCGGATCGCATCCGCGATGGCGCCCCGCTGGGCGGCGGCGGCCGCCGCGTAGCGCTCGCGCACCTTGGGGTGGGCGGTCTGGATCTCGAGCACGTCACCGGAGCGGGGGTCGACGAGCGACAGCACCCCGACCGAGGGCAGCTCGACCTCGCGGGGGTCGACGACCTCGATGCACAGCGTCTCGTGGCGCACCGCGACCTGGGCCAGGCGCGACTTCCACTGCTCGGGGGGCTCGAGGAAGTCCGACACCACCGCCACCACGCCGCGGCGCCGGGCGATGCCGCCGAGGCGCATCAGCGCACCGTCGAGGTCGGTGCGCCCCGTCGGGTGGCGGGCCGCGGTGACGAGGCGGTGGAGCACTGACATGAGGTGGTCCTTGCCGCCCCGGGCCGGGACGATCTGGCTGCCGTCGGGCCCGGCGAGCACGGCGCCGATGCGGTTGCCGGTGCGGTGGGTGAGGAAGCCGATCGCGGCCGCGGCCGCCACGGCCAGGTCACGCTTCTCGCAGAAGGCGGTGCCGAAGTCGAGGCTGGGGGAGTCATCGGCGAGGATCCAGCACTCGAGCTCTCGGTCCGCGATGGTCTCACGGACGTGCGGCTCGGTCATCCGGGCGGTGACGTTCCAGTCGATGCGGCGCACGTCGTCGCCGGGGGTGTAGATGCGGGTCTCGCCCTGCTCGGAGCCGTGGCCGGGGACGAGGCCCATGTACTCGCCGTGCAGCAGCCCGTCGAGGCGTCGGCGCACGACGAGGTCGAGGCGCCGCAACACCTCGGCCGGGTCGCTCTGGGAGACCCGTGGGGGGACGTTCGCCGGTGCCGCCACGGTCAGGCGGAGCGCTCGTCGCCCACCGAGGGGCGGGTCGGGTCGGCCGTTCCCCACGGCGACGTGTCCGAGGGGGCCCCGCCGGGGCCGGGCGTGGGGGCCGCACCACCGGGGTGGCCGGGTGCCGACGGCCCACCGGGGCCCGGGTGACCCGCGGCCGCCGGGTAACCGGGCTGGGACCCGTAGCCGGCGCCGGAGAAGGGGCCGCCGGCGTGGGACGGGGCGCGGCCGTAGTCGGGCCCGGCGGCCGACGCGCTCAGGCCGGCCTGGCGCGGGGCGGGCACGGTCGAGAGCACCCGGGCCAGCACCTGATCGGCGGTGACGCCCTGGGCCAGGGCCTCGTAGGAGAGCACCAACCGGTGGCGCAGCACGTCGGGGGCCACGTCGAAGACGTCCTGGGCCACGAGGTGGTCCCGGCCCCGCAGCAGGGCGAGGGACCGACCGGCTCGGATCAGCCCGAGGCTGGCGCGGGGCGACCCGCCGTAGGTGACGAGGGGCTCGATGTCGGAGAGCGCGTAGTTGCCCGGGTACCGGGTGGAGAGCACCAGGGTGACGGCGTAGTCGACCACGGACCGGTCGATGCGCACCGCGTCGGCCGCGCCCTGGAGGCCGATGAGCTCGGGCAGGGTGAGCACCGACTCGGCCTCGGGCGCCTTGACGCCCATCCGGTAGACGATGTCGACCTCCTCGCCCGCGGTCGGGTAGCCGATGACGACCTTCATGAGGAAGCGGTCGCGCTGCGCCTCGGGCAGGGGGTACACGCCCTCGGACTCGATCGGGTTCTGGGTGGCGAGCACCAGGAACGGGTTGGGGACGCGGAAGGTCTTGCCACCGATGGAGACCTGGCGCTCGGCCATGACCTCGAGCAGCGAGGACTGGACCTTGGCCGGCGCCCGGTTGATCTCATCGGCGAGGAGGAAGTTGACGAACACCGGGCCCAGCTCGATGTCGAACTCTTCCTTGCTGGCCCGGAAGATCCGGGTGCCCATCACATCGGCGGGCAAGAGGTCGGGCGTGAACTGGATGCGGGCGAAGGTGCCGCCCACGGTGCGGGCCAGGGTCTCGGCGGCCAGGGTCTTGGCCAGGCCGGGCACGCCCTCGAGCAGGCAGTGACCCTGGGCGAGGAGGCAGACGACCAGGCGCTCGATGGCCCGGTCCTGGCCGACGATCACCCGCCGGATCTCGGACTGGACCCGGTCGAGCAGGTGGGCGGCCTCGCCCGGCGACGGCGCCGCGGCGGGGGTCGTCTCGGGTGCGGCGGTGTCGGACATCGGTCCTCCGGGTCGGTGCCCGCCGGCGCCGAGGCGGCGGGAGGCAGGCGGGGTGCATCGTGGGCACGGTCAGGATAGGGCCCCGGGGCCCGACCCCGGCCGGCACCCCGGGGGGCCCCGGTCCCCGGCGGCCCCGCCGCTACCGTGCGGTGATGCGCCTGCTGGTGGTCGAGGACGAGGTCGACCTGGCCGCCGCGCTGGCCAAGGGCCTGCGCCGCGAGGGCTACGCCGTCGACGTGGCCCACGACGGCGCCGAGGCCGTCGAGCGCCTGCGGGTCACGCCCTATGACCTGATCTGCCTCGACCTGAACCTGCCCGACACCGACGGCCTCGCCCTCTGCCGGCGCCTGCGCACCGACCCGGCCCTGGCGCCCGGAGACGACGAACCCTCCCCCCGGGTGCTGATGCTCACCGCTCGGGACTCCGTCGACGACCGCGTCGCCGGGCTCGACGAGGGGGCGGACGACTACCTGGTCAAGCCGTTCTCCTTCGCCGAGGTGTCGGCCCGGGTGCGCTCGCTGCTGCGTCGCGACGCGGGTCGCACCGGCTCGGAGCTCCGGGTCGGGCCGTTGCGCCTCGACGCGGCCCGCTTCGAGGCGTGGCGGGGGTCGCGCCGGCTCGACCTCACGGCCAAGGAGTTCGCCCTGCTGCGCTACTTCATGGCCCACCCCGGCCACGTGATGTCCCAGGAGCGGCTGCTCGACCACGTCTGGGACGAGCACGCCGATCCGTTCACCAACACGGTGCGG
>NZ_DATLXO010000133.1:0-19492 GCF_035575815.1 Iamia sp. | reverse complement strand
GTCCCGGTTCATGGGTGCGGAGGGGGGTCCCCCCACGCCCCTACTGGTGGGCGGCACGACCGCCGGCGCTGTCGTTGCAGGCCTTGTGGCTGGGGCCGAGGTAGCCGCTGCGGTCGTCGGTGTGGTCGAGCGCCCAGGGCTGGTCGCCGCCGATGGGCTGCTGGCAGCGTGCGCAGCGGATGGTGCCGTTGGCGACGCGTGACGCCCATGCTTTGCGGAGGCGGTCGTGGGTGTTGTCGTAGCCCCGCTGCTGGCGTCGTCCTCGAGCCTGCTCGTGTTGGCTGGCGTGGGTGGTGCATTTCCCGCCGGTGGTGAGGGCACCGCAGCCGGGGGTGGGGCAGGACCGCATCGGCGCTCGGGGCAGCCGGTCGATCACGGGCTGGTGAGGTAGGCGACCAGCTTGGGGTTGTCGCGGAGGATGGCGACGAGCACGGGGGCGAACGCTGTGACGACGACCTCTTGCTGCTCCTGAACCTCGAGAGCGGTGAGCGCGGTCTGGTCCCAGGCTGCGTGGATCGTCTCGTGGAGGAGGGTTTCTCGTTGGAGCGTTGCGGCGAGCGATCCGTCGAGGGCGATGGTGAGGGTCTCGTTGTGGGTGCTGCCTCGGTTGTCGGCGTGAACGCCGACGAGACCGTCGTGGTCGACGAGGACCCGGTAGGTGTGGGCTCCGACCTGGAGGTTGTCGGGGGCTGCGGGCGGTGTGGTCACAACGTCCACCTCCGTTGGTTCGTGCCGTCCCCGGCGGTGAGGGTTCGCTGGACGGCTGGCGCCTCGACTGTGGTGAGCGGACACCCTCGGTCGTGGATCACTGCGGTACCGCACCGCTGCCCTCACAGGTCTGGCCGGTCAGGCGGTGGGGTCGCCCTCGGTGGTCTGCGTGACCTGCGTGGTCTCGACGACCTCGGTGGTCTCCTTGGTCTCGGTGACCTCGGGGGTGTCGTCCTCGTCGGCTGCCTGCTCGTCGGGCTCGGCCATGATGCGCTCCTCAGGATCGGGGGGTGCTGCCTGTCGGTTCTGGCCGGTCAGGCGGCGAGTCCTGACCGGCGGGGAGCGAGACCACTGGGGGTAACCGGCTCCTGGTGCTCAACCCCGGCCATGCCCGGACGAGGGAGCACCTAGTGGCGGGAGCCAGGATCGAACTGGCGACCTCCGGGTTATGAGCCCGGCGCGCTACCTTCTGCGCTACCCCGCTCCGGTCACCGGGCGCACATCTTGCAGCCTGGTGTGATGTACCGCTGCCAAGATGACACGGTTGTAGTTCGACGTCAAGCACTGCGCTTGGCTTGCCTTCCTTCACGTGCTCAGGCTTGCTCGACGGGTGGGGTGTCGAAGCCGGGCGCCGATGAGGTCACGCCGGCGGCGGATGGTCTCGCGGCTGACACCGAGCCGGTCGCTCATCACGGCGAGGGTGAGGCCGGCGAGGGTGCCTTCGATGATGAACCGGTCGGTGTCGTCGCGGCAGGCGGCTCGGGCGGCAGCAATCACGGGTGAGTCGGTGCGGGCGAGGGCTTCGTCTTCGACGTTCGTGTCGCTGGGGAGCCGGTCGATGAGTCCGGACCCGTCATCGTCGTCGGTGGTGAGGGCGGCGTCGAGGCTGACGGGTCGGTGCCAGGTGGCGCCAACGGTTCACGCCCGTGCGGCCCGGTAGGAGCGGCCCTCGAACTCGGCGTGCCTCCGGTCGAGCGCCTGGCGGATCCAGTTCTGGGCGTACGTGGAGAACTTGAAGCCCTTCGACGGGTCGAACATCTGGGCGGCGCGCATGAGCCCGAACGTCCCGTCCTGGAACGCATCCTCCCAACGGTCCTCGGGGACCCCCATCCGACGCATGAAGAACCCGACGAAGCCCGGTGTTGGCTTCGACCATGGCCCGCTGCTCGTCGTTGAGGACGGGCCACGACATGCCGAGCCCGCGGTCAGGCCGCACCGAAGTCCTCACCTCGGGCTCGGCGCCGGGCCTGAGCGGCCTTGGCCTCTGCGGTCCCGTCGATGCTCACCGGTCGCGGTTGGCCACGGTTCCGTTTCCGCCACTGGGCGCACGTGTCGCACTCTCCGCTCTGCGCAGGAGCGACCTGGCCCTTCTTGTTCTCCTTGACGGCCTGCGGTCGAGCCTTGCATGTCCGGCAGGGCTTCTCGGCGTGAGCGATCCCTTCCGCCTTCCCGACGTCGAGGGCGGCGGAGAAGGCTCTGACCCGTTCGTCGAGGAGGGTGCGGAGGTGGCGGAGCCGGCGCCGGTGTCGGGCCTGGTGAGGGGCGAGCTGCTCGGCGCGCCACGTGGCGTTAGTGGCGACGACGGTGAGCGCGGCGGGGGTCGAGTACCGGTCGAGCGGCCGGAGTGGGGGTTGGCTGGTGACGCCTTCGGCTCGGAGGCTGGCGGCGAGGTAGACGTCGACGGTGGTGACGGCGCGGACGGCGGCCTGGTAGGCGACCCGGGACTTGTGGTCGCCGATGTCGAGCTCGTAGCGGGACCCTCGGACGTGGTCGGGGTTCTTGCGCCGCTCAGCTGCCTCGTCGGGTGTGGGCGCCCGGTGGACGGCGCCGCGTTCGGCGTCGAGGCCTCGGCCGGCTTTCCCGTAGGCGAGGTTGGCGGCCCACCTGGCCTGCTCGAGGAGCTTGGTGAGGTCGGTGGTGATGGCGTCGAGGTCGGGGGTGGTGGCGGTCGGCATGGGTCCTCCGGGGCTCAGAAGGGTTCGTCGTAGGTGTGGGTGAGGTCGGGTCGCTCGTCGTTGGGCGCGGGTAGTGCGGGTAGTTGCGGGTAGTTCTCAGCCCCATCCGCAGATGGAATCTCCGGACTTTCCTCACCCGCGTAGTTCGATGAACTACCCGCACTACCCGCACTACCCGCGGCACCGCCGCTGACCTGCTCGTTCGCGTCGCTCGCCGCGCGGGTAGTTGAGGTCGCCGCGGGTAGTTGACTACCCGCGGAGGGGACTGTGAGGGCCTCGACGACCCACTCGAGGACCTTGTCGCGGTTCTTGCCGACCTTGAGGACGGCCAGCTCCTCGTCCCCGTGGCGTCGCCCCTCCCGCTTCGTGAATGCGAGCGCGAGCCGCTTGGAGAACCCGGTCTTGTCGATGTGGTCGGCGAGGATGGCGGGGACGAGCTGGCGGAGGTCGACGCCTTCGGAGCTGTGCGGGTCTTGGAGGCGGGCGACGAGGTTGGCGACGGTGAACCGGCGCCGGTCGAGGTAGATGGCGCGGATCCCGGCGAGGAACGCTTCCCACTCTTGGGCCTCGGTGTCGACGTCGGCCTGGAGGTCGCCGAGGTTGGCGAGGAAGCCGCTGATGCCGGCGTGGTGGAGGATCCCGGCGCAGGTGGCGACCCACGGGGTGAACCCGCCGAGGACGGGCGTGTCGGGGGCTGCGGGTTGGCCGGCGGCGTACCAGGCGCGGGCGACGGTGAGGAGGGCGTGGATGAGTGGGGCGCGGTGCTCCTGGGTCCAGGTGATGAGGTCGGGGTGGCGGAACCCGGTGCGGGTGTGGGGTTTCGCCTGGTGGGCGTCGAGGCGGATCCGGTAGCAGCGGCGGGCGAGGTCGCCGGCGACGCGGAGGCTGTTGCCGGTGGCGATCCAGGTGGCCCGGTTGGGGACGGCGACGGTTTCGCTGGAGCCGAGGCGCCGGTCGGTCCACTCGTCGGTGGTGAGGACCCCGGCGAGGGATGGGGACTTCAAGGCTTCTTCGATGTTGTCGAGGACGATGACGCTGGGGGCTTCGAGGAGGGTGGCGGTGAGCATCTTGCGGACCTCCTCGTCGGCGTTGCTGAGGGGGCGGGCGGCGGCGGGGCGGCCGGTGGCGAGGATGGCGACGACGTTGGCGAGGAGCCCTTTGCCGGTGCCGGGTTCGGGGGCGTCGACGAGGGCGAGGGGGACTTGTCCGCTGATGGCGGGTCGGATGGTGGGGGTGAGGAGGAGGCCGACGGCGTTGGCGAGGTCGGTGCCGGTGTCGAACGGGAAGTCGGTGAGGAGGTTGTCGACGAGGAGGGTCCGGGCGGCGGCCACCTCGTCGCCGGGCGGTTGGTCGGGGACGGGGGGGACGGTGAGGTTGCTGGCGGGGATGTGGAGGAGGCGGGTGGCGGGGTCGTACCCGGGGGCGTGGTGGATGGTGCCGTCGGGCCGGAGGGTGGGGGTTTCGACGACGGCGGTGAGTGGGGGGAACGGGAGCTGGTCGTGGGCGAGGACGTCGTTGACGACGTCGAGGGGGCAGACGACGTCGGAGATGTCGCCCCCCTTGGAGCGTCTGAGGGGGCGCATGGTCCGGTGGATTCGGTGGCGGACCTGGTGGACGCCCATCGGTTCGACGATGGGCCGGTGGTTCTCGTCGACCCTGACCCTGGTGGGGTCGCCGCCGCGGATGAACACGACGGGCGGGTCGTTGGCGTCGGTGAGGATGGCGAGGATGTCGCCGGTGATCGCCTCGAGGGGGCGGCCGGTGACGATAACGGCCTCGCGGTCGCCGATGGTGGGCCCTCCGGCCCCGGGCGGCGGGGCGGCCGGCCCTCCTCCTCCCACGCCGGCTGCGCCGGGGCTGTCCGCTTCCGCTGGGTGCGGACCTCTCGTAGAGGTTGAGGGTGAGGGTTGGTCGAACTCGAGCTGTTGGCGTGCTGCTCGGGCGGCGGCCTGGTGGTCGCCGCCGTGGTCGAGGAGGGCCATGGCGCCGAACCGGCTGTAGGTCCCGTCGGTGGAGAACATGGTGGAGGTGGTGTGCACCTTGAGGGTGTCGGCGCCGGTGCTGTTGGTGGTGGCGCTGATCCCGGTCCCCTTCCCGGGGCGGCGCCAGTGGCCGACGCCGGCGGCGGAGGTGAACACGTGGACCCACTCGTGCGGCTCGAGGACCTCCGACCATGACGTCTGCGCCTCGTACCGGTCCCCGGGCCGGTCGCCGACGCTGTCGACGCTCCGCAGGTGGCGGGGGCCGGCGGGCGCCCGGGGCGCCGGTTGGGGGGTGGCGTCGAGGGCTCGGCACAGCTGGTGGAGGGCCTGGTGCTCGTCGGCGGTGATGGTGGCGATGGTGGCGACCCCGCCGGCGGTGAGGCGCCACTCGCCGCCGGTCGGGTGGGTGGTCCCGCCGGAGGGGGCGACGATCACGAACCCGCCTTCCCCTCGTGTCTCGATGAGGGTGGTGAGGGTCCCGTCGATGTCGCCGGCTCGGGAGGCGAGCTTCGTGTTCCCCGGGACGGGGGCGCCCGTCACCCGGTAGAGGAAATGGAGCCCGCCGCCGGGGGTGACCTCGGTGTAGCCGGCCGTGACCCGGTCGAGGAGCTCGCCGAGGTTGGCGCGTTGGGCGAGGTGTTGGAGCTGGTCGAGGAGGCCGGCGTCGACGGCGGCCCCTTCGAGCTCGAGGAGCTCGAGCCCGCCGGACACCTGCCCGCAGACGAGCCCCATCCCCGGGTACCCGCCGTCGGGGCGGAACCAGCGGGCCAGCTGGTCGGGGGTGGCCCGCTCCGACTGGTAGGCGCGCCAGGAGCGCCCCCCGGGACTGGGGGCCTTGGTGCCGTCAGCGGCGGCGGGGATGACGCACAGCCCGGCCTGGTGGGCGGCCGCTGCGGCCGCGGCGACCGCCTCCGTCACGAGGCGGCCTCGAGCGCTTGGAGAAGCCGGCCGGTGATCCAGGCCATGACGGGCGGGGTGACGGCGTTCCCGGCGAGCTTGACCTGGTCCCGCTTGACGAGGTCTCGGGGGATGTAGCCGGCGGGGAAGGACATGGCGGCGGCGATCTCGTACGGCTCGAGCATCCGGAAGCCGCAGTCGTCGACGACGTCGTCGGGGTCGACGAGGGCGAACCGGTCGCGTGTGGGGACGGTGGGAACGGGCCGGTCAACGGGCTGGGCCTGGGCGCTGCCGTAGTAGGGCATGAGGAGCGACTGGTGCCCGGCGGTGGTGACGGTCCGGGCGGGTTCGTCGGCGGGGGTGACCATCTCCGCTCCCCCGCTGTTGTTCCGCATGAGGAGCCCGTGGTGCTGACCGCCGGCGGTGACGGTCGGGACCGGCGTCTCGGTGCTGTCGGCGCGCCCGTTGCGGCGGAGGGGGACGAGGAGTCCGTGGCCGCCGCTCGCTCCAGCCGTGGGGAGCGGGTCGGTCACCGGGGTGCTCATCTGGCCGGTCTTGCCGCGGGAGGTGAACCGGCGGACGACGAGAGCGTGCCGTTGGGTCCCGGCGACCACCGTGGTGATCGGCTCCTCTACTGGCCGGGGCACGCAGTTGGTGGTGTTCGCCATGACGAGCGCTTGGCGGTCGTCGCTGGCGCACACGGTCGGGTGTGGCGCGCCGAGGTCGCTGGCCCGGCCACCGTGGGCCGCCTGGAAGAGGAAGCCCGGGGGCAAGGCGACGGCCGTCTGAGCGGTGGTGGTCTGAGCCGGGACGGGGGCGGTGACCGGCTTGGCTCGCATCCCCGGTGTCCCCTCCCACACGTTCCCGGCGCCGGCGGTGGTGATGGGTGCCCACCCGTACCGGCGGAGCCCGGCGAGGATCCGGGCGCGGGTGGCCTCGGCGAGGGGGCGGGCCCGGTCGCCGATGCGGGGGCAGTCGAGCTCCCAGTCGATGATCGAGGCGGCGGCCTCGGTGGCGGGCTCGCAGACGGTGCTGCAGGTGGTGCACGACCACACCCACTGCTGTCGGTAGCGGCCGACGGTCCGACCGTTCTTCCACACCTGGCGGACGGCGACGGGCCCTGCGCACCGGGGGCACCACGCCTCCAGCTCGAGCTCGAGGTTTGGCTTGAGGCCGGCGCGCCACCACACGACGTAGATCCGGTCCCTGGACTGGGGGACGCGGTGGTGCATCGAGTTGTGGGAGATGACCGTGTGCTCGTAGCCGAGGGAGCGCATCGCCTCGACCCACGCGGGCCACAGGACCCACTTGGTGGCTTCGACGACGTTCTCGACGACGACGGCGTCGTAGCGGAGCTGTTCGGCGAACCGGACGACGTCCCACATTGTCGCCCTGGACCGTTCGGCGGTCGGGTCGGGGGCGTCCCACAGGGTCGGGTCCTGCTGGCGGCGGCTGACCCCTCTGGCCTGGCTGTGGTTGGTGCACTCGGGTGAGGCGAGGAGGACGTCGGTGCGCGGGTAGCGGCGGGGGTCGACCTGGCTGACGTCGGCGCAGTCGTGGCCGGTGTCGGGGTGGTTGACCTGGTGGACGTCGATCGCGGTCTGCCAGTGGTTGGCAGCCATGACGACGGTCATCCCGGCCGTGCGGGCGCCCTCGGAGGAGCCGCCGGCGCCGCAGAACAGGTCCGTCACCGTGGCGGTCATGCTTGGACCGCCTGGTACCCGAGGGCCCAGTGGTCACGACCGACCGGGGCCGGCGTGCACGCGCACACCGCTCCCCCGCCGGGCCCGGGCCGCCAGTGGGAGCGGTTCATGCGGCTGAGGGGGCAGTTGTCGTGGTTGATCACGAGACCGTCGACGAACCGGAGGACCGCCATCAGCGCCCCCACCGGGTGGCGTAGCCGCCGGCAAGGAGGTCATCGACAAGGTGCGACGACTCGCCCCGGTCCACGGCGTAGATGTCTGCCAACCAGCGGCCGAACGAGTCGCTCTTGTGCGTCGACGCACGCAGCTCGAGAAGCTCTACCGCCCTGAACCAGGCGATGACGAACTCCTTTGCCGCCACGGCCTGAACGCGCACATCAGGAACGGGGTCACGCAGCTCGGGGGTGTCCACCCCCAGCAGACGGACCCGTTGCGTGGTGGTGACCCGGAAGCCGACGTCGAACACGACGTCGACCGTGTCGCCGTCGACCACGCGGAGGACGTCGACGATCTTGTAGTCGTAGGGGTGGCTCATCGGGTCACCCACACGCGCAGCAGCGCCCAACGAGTCGGCTTCGCCATCTAGAACGGGTCATCCGTGTCGCCGAAGGTGGCCGGGGCGGCGGCTGCGGCGACGCTGGGGGCGGCTGGGGCGGCGCCGGCGCTGGGGGCGTCGGGGGCTGCGGCTGCGTCGGCGCCCATCTGCGCCCAGTCGGGCCCGGCGGCCGGGTCGGCTGACTCGAGGATCACCCGGTAGATGTGGCTGGTCTTCGACGGGTCGTTCTTGTTCTTCGACTCCCCCTTGTAGATGATCCCGATCCGGTCGCCCCGCTTCGGCTGCAACCGGGCGAGCTCCCCTTTGAGGACGGTGTGGAACCCGTGGATGGCGACGAGGCCGGCGCCGCCCTCCTGGTCGACGGTGACGATCGGGTAGACGCCGTACGTGCCGTCGAGGGTGGTGACGTCGGTGACGGTGCCGATCACCTTGGCGCCGGGTTCCGGCTTCCATCCGGGGGCGTGGTCCTGGTCGAGCTGGTCGCTGAGAGACATGGTGTGGTGCTCCTTCGGTTCGTGGTTCGGGATGGTCAGGCGACGATGTGGAGGCGGAGGGCCTTCTCGATCGCCATGAGGTGACGGGCGGCCGCCTTGCACTGGGCGGCGACCTGCGCTCGCTGCTCGGGGGTGTGGCTGTTGCGGGCGACGGCGGCCGGGTCGAAGCGCATGACGCCGTCGAGGTCGGCGAGGAGGCGGAGGCGGGGCGCGAGGTCGGCGGATGGTGGGCGGCCGACACCGCGCCGGGTGCGGCCGGCGCTCGCCCGTTCGAGGTCGGTGAGGAGGCGGCGGGCGGCGGCGACATCGACCGCGGCGTTGACTCGAGCGACGACCGGCCCGACCTCCCCGGCGAGGACGGTGCCGTCGACGGCGAGGCGGACGATGTGAGCGAAGGCGGCGTCGTCGGTGATCGAGTCGAGCTGGGCTCGGGCGGTGACGGAGAGGGCGGCCCACCCGTCGACGTCGAGGCGGACAGCGCGCCGGCTGGCGTTGTTGGCCCGCAGGTGCCGGTGCAGCTTGTTGAGGCTGATCCCGCACACGTCGGCCGCCTCCGCCGGGGTGTGGTCGGTCTGGGTGAGGTGAACGGCGTGGTGGAGGCGCTCCTCGTCGGTGAGGGGGAGGCCGTGACGCCGGTTGTCCTCGATGGCGAGGAGGTGGACGGTGGTGTCGTCGACCTCGTCGAGGACGTAGGCGGGGAGGGTGGCGACCCCGGCGCGGCGGGCGGCGGCGAGCCGGTGGTTCCCGCCGACGGGGATGAGGCGTCCGCCGACCCGGTTGAGGACGACGGGCGGGAAGCGGGCGCCGGCGGCCATGTCGGCGGCGTACCGGTCGACGACGTCCTCGTTGAGGCTGGTGAGGCGCGCCTGGTTGGCGAGGCCGGCCACCACGTCGACGCTGAGGATGTCGATGTCGGGCACGAGCTCCCAGGTGACCTGGTGGGCGTCGAGCCACGCCTCGAGCTCGGGGAGAGTGGTGTCGGCGGTCATGTGGCGTTGCTTCCGGTGCGGGCCTGGCGGCGCCAGTTGTCCACGGGGGTGAGGTCATGGCCGGCGGCGGCGAGGGTCCGGTAGACGGTGCGTCTGTTCATGCCGAGGGCCTCACCGATCTGGGGGGGGGTGAAGCCCCGCTCGAACATCTGGGCGACGTCGGCCACGACGTCAGGGTCCCGCTCCACGAAGCTGCGGAGCCCGGCCGCCTTCCGGAGCCGGCGGCGCTGGCGGGGGCTCGTCGCCGCCCACACCCCGTGCTGCTCGTGGCGGAGGGCGTGGGCGTGGCACTGGGCGAACACGGGACACGCCCGGCACAGGGCTCGCGCCTCCGGCGGGACGCCCTCGAACGCCTCGGGGAACCACCAGTGGATCGGCGTGTTCTGGCACGCACCAGCTTCCTGCCAGCTCATGTCGAGCTCCGCCGCGCTCACCGGTGGACCTCCTGGTCGTGGAGGAGGCGGACGTGGCTGCGGCACCCGTGGCGGCGGGTCGCTTCCTCGGCGTCCAGTCGTTCGATCTCCCAGCGGACCTGGTCGAGCTCCTCGAGGGCCCACCCGAGAATGAGGAAGCCGATGAGGAGGAAGGCGGTGCAGACGGCGAGGAGAACGATCATCGCCGCACCTGCAGCAACGCTCGGGTCAGGTCAGCGCAGCGGGCTTCGATCAGGTGGTAGGCGGCGTGCCACTGGTCGCGTTGCAGCTCGGCGACCTCGAGCTGGTGGGCGAGGCGCACCGGGATAGCCCGGGCAACGATGTCGCCCGCGGCCCGGTCCCGGTGGCGGGCGAGGGCGGCGACCGCCTCGTCCGCGATGACGGTGGCAGCCTCCGCGGCGTCGACGGCGGCGGCCAGGTCCTCCTCGAGGCGGCGGATCTTGCGGCTGGCCCGGCTCACGTGACCACTCCCCCGGCGCTGAGGTCGACGACGACGATCTCGCGGCCGTTCACGCCGCACACCCGGGGCGCGAGGAACGTGATCTGGCGGACGTGGACCGGCGTGTCGGCGGGGATGACGTGGGCGTCGACAAGCCCGTCCACGGCCGCCTTCGCGGCGGGTGCGCAGGCGGCGACGTCCTGGGGGGAGCGGCCGTCCTTGTGGAGGGGGGTGATGATGAGACGGATCGTCTGGAGGGCGGGGACCTTCCGTGCCCGGGCGAGGGTGTGGAACGCCTGCCGGTACACCTTGTCGACCTTCGCCCGGACCATCGGGTGGAGGGTCCGGTGCGAATTCATCGTCATTGGCCTGTCCCCGGTGAGGGTGAGGGTCCAGGTGCCCGGGTCGTCCAGGTGGTCGTCGAGGAGGCGGGCGGCCATCAGACGCACTCCTCGTGCACGTAACGGGTGCGCTGGCCGCCGAGGTCCTCGCGGACGATGCGCATCCCCGGCGCGTACGGGCGGACGCACCGTTCGCAGGACCCGGCGAAGCCGGCCAGGAACGGGGCACCGATCAGCACCCAGCGGGCCGGCGCCGCAACGGGCCCTTCCTCCATGCAGGTGACGCAGGAGGTTGGCGACGGCATCCCGTGGGTGCACGGTGAGATGACCATCAGGAGGCCTCCAGCTCGAGGAGGGCGGCGACGACGGGGTGGTCGGCGGCGACGGATCGGACGGTGAGCCCGTCGGGCCGGTGGAGGACGATGACGCACTCCCCCGCCTCCAGCTCGACGGGGACGTCGACACGCTCGGCCGGCGTGAGCGGTTCACCGAGGACAACCTCGGCGACCTCCGACGCGGGGAGGTCGGCGGCGGGAGGCGGCGGCGCGACCACCGGTGCCGGGCCGGACGTGTCGGAGGTCGGCTCCTGGCCGCCGAGGAGGGCGGGGAGGTAGCCGACGGGGACGTCGGCCAGCTTCTTCGGGAACGTCTCGTCCCGCTCCTCGGCGAGTGCCCGGGCGCGACCGAGGAGGTCGGTCTGGGTGGTGCCGAGCCGTCTCGCCTGCGCCTTCCAGTCGACCGCCTTCACCTGGTCGACGCCGTCGGCGGTGAGCTCCAGCTCGAGCCAGCCGAGTTGGAGGGCGGTGCACGAGTCGATGACCGCCTGCGCCTGGACCCCTTCGAGGGTCTTGGAGGAGGTGTGGGCGCCGCCGGTGACCTGCGCGATGAGGGTGTGACGCCCGGCGTCGTCGAGGCCGACGCTGCTGGTGGCGGTGCACACCCGCTTCACCCGCTCCCGGTGGAGGTCCTCGAGGCCGGCGACGATCGGGGTTGCCGCCTCGAGGTGGGCGGCGGTGGCCCGGGCCGACTCCAAGTTGGGGAGGGCCTCGTCCCCTTTGGCGAGGTCGGCGCGGGCTCGCAGGTCGGCGGGGAGAGAGTCGTAACGGATGCGGAGGGCTTGGACGGCGGCCACGTCGGGTTGCTCGTCGGGGGCGGCGACAGCGGCGATCCGGGTGATGAGCGCCGCGACCCGCTCAACGTGGGCGGACGTGCACGCCGGATCTTTCAGGCTCGGGACGCCGGGCGGCCACGCATCGCGGAGCCGGTGCTGTGTTGCTTCGGGGAGGCGGCGGATCCGTTCGATCAGCGCTCCGGCGGTGATGGGGGTGGTGGTCATGCTGCGATGCCCTCGTTCCTGAGGTAGCACGGCATGACGATCGCCAGCAGGCCGTCGCCCCCGTTGTCCGCACCGTCGATGAAGACGGGTTGGAGGGGGTCGAAGGCGCTGAGCGTCACGCACGTGTCGTGGATGGCGGCGAGGGCGTCGGCGAGGTACGCCTGGTTGAACGTGAGCGACGGGAGCCACTTCTGGGGTGAGGTGACAGTGACCGGTACCTTCTCGTTGGTCTCGCCGCTGACGTGCAAGTACCACTCGGTGTGCTGTGTGCGGCCGCTCGAGGAAAGGGTCACCTTCATGGGGTCCCGATGCCCGCTCTTCGGTCGACCGCCGACGGTGCGGACGGCCGAGAGGAGCCGCGCTCGGGGGATCGTGACCCGGTGCGGTGCCGGCTTCTCCAGGATCGGGCCGACCGGCAGTGTCTTCGGGCGAGGGTGCTGGTGGTCGACGCCGGCGACCCTCCAACGGACAGTCTCCTCGTCGACGGTGATGGTGACAGGCCCGTCGGTGGGGAGGTTTGCGAGGGCGCGCAACGGGATCGCCAGCGGGCCGGAGGTCTCGGGGGCGTCGGGGATCCCGTGTAGCCGGTGGGAGTCGGTGGCGAACACCCATCCGTCGGCCATGTGGACGGCGTGGAGTCCCGGGTAGTCGTCGTTGCGACCCGCCGCGGGGGCGACACGGTGGAGGTTGTCGACGTCCTCCTCGGTGAGGGTGACCGACCAACGGGAGCTCACCATGGCTGCTCCTCGGTGGCGTCGAACGCAGGGGCGGGCTGTAGCGCGGTGGCGACGGAGTCGGCGGCGCTGATGGTGGAGCGGCCGGTGCCGAGCTGCAGGCAGGTGGGGCGGTGAGCGCAGTAGCCGCAAGGCCAGTTCAGGGTCGACGGGTCGTCGACGACGCCGACGCCGGGGACGTTGGGGGCGGGGACGACGCCCTGGTCGACGAGGGAGAAGATCTTCGTGAGCCGCTCCAACTCGGCGACCGCCATCGCCCGGGGGGTGGCGCCGCCGGCGGGGGCGAACGGCTCGTCCATGTCGAGGAGCCACTCGGCGATCCGGCCCTTGTCCTTCCCGTAGTACACGAGCTGCAGGTACTGGCTGTTCAGCTGGGGGGCGTTCGCGTAGCAGGCGGCCTGGAGCACGTGCTCGACCTTCGGGCCTTGCGCCACGTTCGACCGCCCGGTCCCCGTGGCGAGGTCGAAGGCGTACTGCGCCATGCTTTTGATCTCGACGGTGACGAGGTTCTCCCGGGTCTCCCCTGTGAGCGGGTGCGTGTCGTGGACGGCGTCGGCGTGGCCGGAGAAGTCGAAGGTGGGCTTGTACGACACGCGGACCTCGATCCGGGCGCCGAACAGGTTCACGAGGTGGGCTTGGATCTCGTCGTGGACCTGGTTGCCGATCCGGAAGGCGATGAGGGACCAGTCGTTGTCGGGGACGGTCCGGCGGACCCCGCCGACCTCGAGGGCGACCTTCCGGGCGCACTGGTGCGTCTGAGACCCGCGCCCGCGGGTCCCGTCGGCGGTGCCGCGGGGCCCGTCGGCGTCGCGCCGGGCGCGCAGGTCGTCCATGACGGCGTCGAGGACGACGCTCCGCTCGAGCGGCGGCGTCGACGGGGGGGTGGCGGCGGCCCTCACCGGGGGCACTCCCCCGCTGCGAGCGCCTCCTCATCGGCGTAGCGAGCGTCGAGCCACGCCTCGTACGCGGCCCAGGAGGCTTCGAGCTCGTCAGGGGCGTCGGCGGCACTCTCGGCCGGCACGTCCTGGAGGAGGAGGTCGTGGGCGACCTGCAGGACGTTGGGGAGCCGCTGCTGGTAGCGGCCGGGCAGCATCGGCAGGTGGTCCCGCAGGTGCCAGGTGCTCCCGCCCCTGGCGGCGCAGTCGAACACGGCGAGCCGGGCGAGGGTCCGGGGCAGCGGAGCGTTCTTCGCCACGCTGTCGCCGAGGCCGAGACACCTCCCAAGCGTCTCGACGTCGACGACGTAGGGGCCGCCGGCGGTGTGGTACGCGGCGTGTCGGAGGAGCCACAGCGCGGACGGGCCGATGGTGGGCAGCCAGAAGAGCTCGCAGTAGCGGGAGGTCACGTGCTGGCCGACCTGGTCGATGACGGGGTCGGCGAGGCGTTCGATCGTGATCGTGGTCGGCGCGTCGAACGCACCGTGGCGGCGGAGGGCGCCCCCCGCCATCCGCTCGGCTGCGCTCACGCAGTCACCGGCCCGGCGGGGAGGAGGTTGTCGAGGTCGGCGACGGTGACGGTCACGGTCGTCGCGGTGACCGTGTCGTTGTCGAGAGGGGTCCACGCCTCGTAGGCGACCGCACCGAAGGAGCGGCGGACCCGCAAGTACCGGCTCCCCGACGAGTACGTGTTGACGGTGCACACGGCGTCGTCACCGAGGGCGACAGCGACACCCCTCATCACGTCAGGAGAGGAACGTGGCACGTATGCGCCGAAGACGAGGGACCCGCCGTCGATGCTGCGGCCGTTGACGGGGACGAGCTCCGGGTGCTCCCGGAGGAGGTCTGCGACGCCGATGAGACCGGCGGCGAGGTCGCTGATGAGGTCGAGGCCGAACGCGTGAGGGTCGGCGGGTGCTTCGGTGAGGGTGTCGGACATCGGTACGCTCCTGGTTGCTGGATCACTGGACGATCTGGCTGTTCTGCTGTGCTCGCCGGGGGGCGGTGGTCTGTCAGGGGGTGGAGCCGGTCGCCGAGCCGGGCTCGGCAGCGTCGAAGGGTGGCGACGGGCGACCAGCTCCGGAGCCGTCACCCTCGACGCCGGGGGCGGCCCGACGGAGGGTGACGGCACCGCAACGGGCCGGTGGGAGCACGGCGGTGCTCACGACACGCGCCTCGTGTGGCGGGGCCAGAGGATGGCGGCGACCCGGTCGTGGATCAGCGGGTCGGTGCACTTCGCCCCGTTGAGCGCCCGGTCGGCGAGGGCGTCGGCGCACGGGTCACACGTCCCGAAGCCGGTCGTCACCCCAGCGTCCTTGCACTCTGAGCAGCGCCGGACGGCCATCACACGAACCCCACGGTGCGGAACTCGTCGACGTAGATCTGGATGGCAGCGTCGAGCCACGTTTTCCCGGCTCCCGTCGTCGGGAGGTGGGAGGTGATGACCATGTACGGGCACCGTTCGGGGAGGACCCGGAGCAGGGCGCCGTTGGCGATCGCCTTCTTGAGGGTGTCGGTGCGTTGGAGACCGTTGCGGGTCGACTCCCAGGACCCCTTGCACTCGATCCACCACCGCACCCCGAGGGGGTTCGTTGCGACGATGTCGATCTCGATGTCGACGTTCGGCTCTCGCCAGTTCCTCTCATCTACGGTCCAGCCCTCGATGAGGAGCAGGTTGTAGACGGTCTCCTCGAAGGCGCTCCCCTGCCTTGAGGAGGCGGCCTGACGGTCGTGGAGGAGAGCGTCCTTCGCCATGTCCGCCTCGCTCACGCCGCCGCCTTCCGGAAGGTGGCGACGATCTCAGCGACGGTCCGCTTGTCGTGGTTCTGGCCGGCCATGAGGCCTCGGGTGGGGACGACGTCGAGGGCGATCAGCTCGAGTCCGAGGGTGCGGCCGACGGTGTCGAGGTGCCAGGCGACGACCTCCTGTTTGTCCCCACCCCGGATGTGGTCCTTGACGTTGATGACGAACAGGCCGCCGGGACGCAGGACCCTGACGGCCTCGGTCCAGGCACGGAGGTGGAACGCCCGGTACTCATCCCCCCACTGGAGGGAGCCGCTGTTGTCCTCGTGGAGGTCGTGGCCGAGGGTGTGCTTGTAGGTGTGGCGGGCGGAGTCGTCGGTGGCGTCGTGGTGGTCAGCCATCCGGTTCCCGTACGTCGGTGATGTGGCGATGGCGTCGACCTCACCGTCGCCGAGAGGGAGGTCCAGCGCGTTGCCCTCGATCGTGTCGGGGTGCTTCGCTGCCCACTCAGGCTCGAGCTCGACGCCGACGGTGCTGCCGATCTCGGCCCGGTCGCGGAGCTCGTGGACGCGCCCGGTCCCGGCGAACGGGTCGAGCACCGTTCCGGACCCGTCGACCCGTTTGGCGATCGTGTCGAGGATCGGGTCGGAGAACGGTGCCGGATGCTCCTTCTTCTTCACGGTTCGCTTGGCGACGGCCTTGGCGACCTGCTTGGCGGTCGGTTGCCCGCCTGCCTCCTCGACCGCCTCCTCCCACGCCTCGGACCGGGCTTCTGGGTCGGGGAGTGCGGCGAGCGGTCGGACCTGCTTCTCCGACGTCGGAATGGAACCCCGGGGTTCCAGATCGCCCACGATTCCGGTGGCGGCGATCAGCCGGTTTGCGTGCTGACGGGTGAGGTCCCAACGGTCCTGGCAGTACGCCTCGAACGTGTCGAAGCCGATCGCCCGGTACTTCCGCCCGTCTCGGATCTGCATGAGCGCCCAGCCCACGTCGATGAAGGTGGCGAGCCCCTGCTCGATCACCTTCTCGTGCTCCATGAGATCCGAGAGTTCGGGAGAGGTCTCCCCCTCGATGAGGGCCATCAGCTCGCCACCGGCTCGCTCTGAACGTCGACGGTCAGCGAGGGGAACAGGGTGCGCGGGTGGCACTCGAACGCTGAGGCGATCTTGTGAGCGACCGGGATCGAAGCGTTGTGGCGTCCGGCGACGAGTCCTCGAAGGGTCGCGGCCGGGACCCCGGAGTACTCCTCGATCTTCCCGATGTCGTAGCCGGTGAGCCGGACGAGATCGGTCCAGGCTGACCGGGAGAGCTTGTGTCCTGCTGGGCGGGCCATGCGGCTCATGGTGTCAGCGATTGATCACGTTGTCAACTATTGACACCACCAACACGAACTGGCAGGTCAGAGCGCCGAATCCCCCTGAATCACACGGATGACGTTTAGGGTTACGCGTGTAAACGCGGCTAGATGTTGGCAATGGTTTCCGTCAGGCTGTGCCCGTGACCACCGAGGTGCCAGGCATGAAGGACGCCGTCGAACAGCGGCGCACGGCCTTGCGGCTCTCTCCGGGTGCGTTCGCAATCGCGGCGGAGCTGACGAGGCAAGGGGTCTCTCCCGTCCGCGCCGGCCGCCGACGCCAGTACGAAGACGCCACGATCTTTGGCGTGGCGACGGCGCTCCGCTGGGAGCCCGACTGGTATGACCGGCTTCTACGCGGCGAGCCGCCGATCGAGCTCACCGCACCGGTCGGTCAGGACGAGGTCACCCAGTTACGTGCCGACCTGTCGATGCTCGAGGGTCGGGTCGACGAGCTCGACCGACTGATCCGAGCCGTCGCTCCGAAGTCCACTAGCGGTTCAGCGGCCAAGTTCTCCAAGCCGGCCCGGTCGGGGAAGGTCAGTGGTAGGTCGGTCCCGTCCCGTCCGCCCGCGCAGGTGGCGGCCGAAGGCGGGGACCGGAAGAAGCAGACGACCAGCAACCGGTCAGCACGTCCCCGGAACGTCCCCGAGGAGCCCGAGGGTCCGTAGCCGTCACACCCCCGTGCGAGGGTGCTTGACATGGCGGGAGTGGCGGAGCGGTGGAACCCCTGGCGAGCACTCCGAGAGAACGAGCACCTCAGCCTGGTGTTCGCCGACCTGGGTGAGGGACGGGGCCGGATCGAGGATCACGGGGACGGGACCCGCACGATCTACCTCGACGCCTCCCTAAGCCGGACGGAGCGGTCAGCCGTGCTCGGCCATGAGGTGGTTCATGGGGAACTCGACCTCCTGTGGACCGACGACACACCAGACCATGTCGTCAGCCGAGGGGAGCGGCGGGTCGACCAGATCGTCGCCGAGCGCCTGGTGCCCGCCGACGAGTTGGCTGCGCTGATCGACCGCCTGGTCGGGATCGACGTGGGCGTCAGCTCTGCGGAGGTGGCGGAGCACTTCGACGTGCCCGAGCTGGTCGCTCGACGAGCACTCCAGTTCTTCCGAGGGGCCTAGATCCCGAGGGCGAGCTGGTTGTCATCGACGAGCCGTCGGGCCTGGAGGTAGGGCAGGTATGGCGTGGGCATCATTGGCCGCTTCCCGGCGAGGAGGTCGTCAACGGTGATGATCTGCACCTTCGGGAAGGTGCGACCGTCGACTGGCCACCGGTAGTCCCCTGACCGGCGGGCCACTTCGATCATTCCCGCGGTGGGTGGTGTCATGCAGAGGAAGAGCCCCATGTCGGCCCGCTCCTGCTCGACGGTACCGACGAGGTCTCGGACCATGCCTGGGTTGACGCTCTTGCCGCCCTTCACGGAGACGAGGGCCCGGCCCACCGCCGACTTGTTGTCGGTGGGGAACCGGACGACACCGTCGGAGCCTCGGTCACCGACCTGCTTCTCGTTCGGGGTGCCGTCGACGAGTGAGACGGCCCACCGCTCGAAGTCGAAGGGGTTGCGGGCGAAGAGGGCACCGGCACCCTCCGTGTCCTTCGGGATGCCGACGATCTCGTAGGCCGTGGAAACGTCGACGCCGTGGGTGTCCTTGAGTCTCGTGTCGATGAGGTCGATGGCGAGGAACGTGACGTCGATCCCGAGCCAGCGCCGCCCGAGCCGCTGTGCCGCGTCGACGGTGGTCCCGCACCCGCAGAACGGGTCGAGCACCACATCGCCCTCGTTGCTGCTCGACAGGATGATCCGGCGCAACAGGGCCTCAGGCTTCTGTGTCGGGTACCCGAGACGCTCGGCGTGGGTTCCGCTCAGGCTCTTCACGTCGGTCCACACGTCGGAGAGCGGTGACCCTTTCATGGTGTCGAGGTAGCTCTTCAACGCGAGGCGGCCGCTCGGCTTCCGTGGGTACACGAGGAGGCCGGCCTCGTCGAGGGCGCGCATGCGCTCCGGCGTGTACTTCCACCCGTTCGGGTGAGGCTGATAGGTCACCCCGTCGAGCGCCGTGTACTGGTAGGTCAGGTTCGGGCGGGGTTGGGGGCTGCTCAGGTTCTGGACACGCCACCGCCGGCCGTCGGGGTCGCTCTGACGGTAGGACTTCTCGACGTAGCTGGGGTCGTGCTCGACATGCACCGGGTTGAACGTGATGTTGGACGACCGACCGTAGAAGAGGAGGGTGTCGTGGATCGCGGCGTAGTTGCGTCGGGCGTCGTTGTGGGACCCGTACCGCTTCCAGATGATCTCGCTCCGGAAGTTGTCGACCCCGAAGATGGCGTCGAGGAGGACCTTGAGGTAGTGCGAAGCGGTCGGGTCGCAGTGCAGGTAGAGCGACCCCGTTGACCTCAACACTCGGTGCATCTCAACGAGACGGGCGGCCATCATCACCAGATAGGCGAGCACGTCGTTCTCGCCGAGCAGGCCCCGCATCGCCACGAGAGCGTCAGCCACCTTGCGGGGCCCGCCGGCGATCAGCTCGAGGTACTGGTGCTCCGACTCTTGGCTCCATGTCCAGGTGTCGTCGAACGCCTCGATCTGCGCCTGTGAAGCATCACCGGACTTCGACCGGAACAGCACGTTGTAGGACCGGTTCGAGTTGAACGGCGGGTCCAGGTAGACCAGATCGACGGACGCGTCCGGGAAGTAGGTCCGGTCCCGGAGCACGTCGAGGTTGTCGCCGTAGTAGAGGACGTTCCGCCTGGCACCCACTCGGCCAGACCCTAGTCACGCATCGCGCACCGATGTGAGGTGGGCTCGCTCTGTGCGGGTCAGATTCCGAGAAACGGGTTGCGGCCGCCCGAGAACCGCTGCGCTACGAGCTGATCCCACATCGA